>JBEIMN010000603.1:0-2417 GCA_040378705.1 Acidobacteriota bacterium | reverse complement strand
TCTGCATCAGATATTGGCCATAGGCGTTTTTGAGCATCGGACGTGCAACCGTTGCCACATCCTCGGCAGAGATCCAGCCCTGACGGAAAGCAATCTCTTCGAGGCAGGCCACCATCAGCCCCTGCCGCTCCTGAAGCACCTGGATGAAGCCTGACGCCTGCTGCAGGGATTCGTAGGTTCCGGTATCAAGCCAGGCGATTCCCCTTCCGAGACGCTGGACGCGGAGCTCGCCAAGTTCGAGGTAGGCGCGGTTGAGATCCGTGATCTCCAGCTCCCCGCGCGGCGATGGCTTGAGGGACCGTGCGATTTCGATCACCCGGTTATCGTAGAAATAGAGCCCGGTCACCGCCCAGGATGAGCGCGGCCGGGCCGGCTTCTCTTCAAGACTGATCGCGCGCCAGCTTTCGTCAAACTCGACCACCCCGTAGCGTTCCGGATCACGTACCTGGTAGGCGAAGACCGTCGCCCCGTTCGGTCGCGTCGTCGCCTCCCGAAGATCCTCAACCATGCCGTGCCCGTAAAATATATTGTCGCCAAGAACGAGCGCGACCGTGTCGGTCCCAATGAAATTTTCGCCAATCAGGAAGGCCTGGGCAAGACCATCCGGTCGCGGCTGAACCTCGTAGCAAAGCCGCACTCCGAACTGCGCCCCATCTCCAAGCAGCCGCTTGAACTGGGCCTGGTCTTCCGGCGTCGTAATGATCAGAATATCCCGAATCCCGGCCAGCATGAGGGTCGAGAGTGGGTAGTAGATCATTGGTTTATCGTAGATTGGCAGCAACTGCTTACTGACCGCCATCGTGATCGGATAGAGCCGCGTGCCGGAACCACCCGCAAGTATGATACCCTTCATTTTAATTGCTTAACCTCATTGCCTGATCTCTCGACTACTAAGAATCTCAATTGTTGGCCACTTCGCTGCTCAAACTGCACCCGACGGCGCCAGACGACGGTAAAATCGGCCGGTGAACGCGCCAGTATGCGTGTCAGGACAGAAGCTGCCGGCTATGCTGTTCCAAGCCGCTCGCGCTGATACCTGCCGGCGAGGACGGTCTCCGACCAGGCTCGATTATCGAGGTACCAGCGAATCGTGCGCGCCAGACCGGACTCGAAATCGAAGGCTGGCTTCCAGCCAAGCTCACGCCGGATCTTCGTCGCATCGATCGCGTAACGACGATCGTGTCCGGGGCGATCGGCGACAAATCTCTTCAGGTCGCTGTAGCCTGAATGGCCCGCCGCCCGGAGTGCCTCATTCCCGGCTGCCGGAACCAGCACTTCAAGCTCCGCGCAGAGCCGATCGACAATCTGGAGATTGGTCCGCTCGTTTCCTCCGCCGATATTGTACTTCTCACCGGGCAGACCTTGGCGCAACGCCAGCAGTATTCCGGCGCAATGATCCTCGACATAGAGCCAGTCGCGGATATTTCCGCCATCGCCATAAATCGGGAGCGGCCGCCCCTCAAGCGCATTGAGGATCATGAGCGGGATCAGCTTCTCCGGAAACTGGAAGGGGCCGTAATTGTTCGAACAGTTGGTGACGATTGCCGGCAGACGATAGGTTTCGTGCCAGGCCCGGACGAGGTGATCGGCAGCGGCCTTCGATGCGGCATAGGGCGAGTTCGGAGCATACGGAGTAGTCTCGGAGAAGAGGCCATCCTCGCCGAGAGTGCCATAGACCTCATCGGTCGAGACGTGAAGGAATCGGAAATCGGCCCGCCGCGGGGCGGGGCAGGATTTGAGATACTGCCGGGCGCATTCCAGCAGAACGAAGGTTCCGACGATGTTGGTCTCGACAAAGGGCGTCGGATCATCGATCGAGCGGTCGACGTGAGATTCCGCCGCAAAATTGATCAGCGCCTCCGGCGCGTGGTCACGAAAGACCTGCTCGACGGCCTCGCGATCAGCGATGTCGGCTTCAATCAGGGTCACCCGATCACTCCGCAGCGCCGCGGCGATGCTTGCCGTATTCCCGGCATAGGTCAGCTTGTCGATGATGACGAGGCGGTAAGAGGTCTTCTCCAGCAGGTACTGGACAAAATTGGCGCCAATGAACCCTGCCCCGCCAGTTACGATGATTGTATTCATAGCTATTTCAGTAATCATTCCTGCCCAAAAGTCACATCCGACAAAAAATAGCATGTCGCCATAAACTTCCGCGGCACAGTCGCACCGGGTAACGGGACAAGAGTTCGATTATCCGACAGATTTTCGCGGATTTGAACCCCCCCGACAAGCTGGTTCGCGGCTTGCGCAGTTATTTTTCATAGTTTACTCTCTGATTTTGGCAATAGTTATGATTGCTCGTTCAGCGCATCCGGACTGTTTCAGTCGGCAGGCGGTTGGTCCGGGACTAGCGGGGCATCATCGAGATGGTTTCCAATCAATATCAGCAACCGTCAGGGGATTTCATTATGAAT
>JBEIMN010000602.1:0-2420 GCA_040378705.1 Acidobacteriota bacterium | reverse complement strand
TGGCGCAACGGAACGGCGACCACAGCAACGCTGGGTGGAAGCGCGGTTCCGGTGCTGTTCAGTGGCGCACATCCGACGCTGATCGGACTCGACCAGATCAACCTGCAGATTCCGCGCAGCCTGATCGGGCGTGGGGATGTTGATGTCGTGGTGACGGTCAGCGGACAGGCGGCGAACACGGTCAGAATCCGTGTCAAATAGCCCAAACCATACTCAGCTGGCGATTCTGACGATTCGTTCCTCGTTGGCGGAACGGTAGAGTGCCTCGACAAGTTCGAGTGACTTGCGCCCCTCGCGTCCATCGATGAGGGGTGTGCGATTGGCGGCGATGGCGGCGACCATCTCCTCGATCTGGCGACGATGGCCTTCGAAAGAGATTGCGGCAGGGTTGGCAGAGCCATCGGTCAGCTGCTCAGTTTCGAGCATCGGATTCTCCTCGCCTTCGATCGACCAGGTGGCGATCGAATCCCCCTCAAGAATGGTCGTACCGCGTTCACCGCTGACCTCGAGTCGCCGCTTGAAGCCGGGCTTCGCGGAGGTCGTCGCTTCGATCATTCCCAGCGCGCCACTCGCAAATTTGAGACTGGCGACGAGCGTATCTTCACCCTCGAGGTGTGGGTAGCGAAGAGCGCCCTTGAAGGCGGCCGCGCGCTCGACCGGGCCGGCAATCCAGCGCAGGAGGTCGACGGTATGGATCGCCTGGTTGATTAGTGCCCCGCCGCCGTCGAGGGCAAGAGTTCCGTGCCAGGAACCTGGGGCATAGTAGGCGGGTTCGCGATACCACTTGACCAGCGCATCGACCAGCAGAAGGCGACCGAGGCGACCCTCGACGACCGCATTCCTGATCGCCTGGACCGCGGGCAGAAAGCGGCTCTGAAAGATCACGCCAAGTCTGACGCCGTGCCGGTCACAGGCATCTATCAGCGCATCGGCACGGGAGAGGCTGATCTCGATCGGTTTCTCGACCAGAACGTGACGACCGGCGGCGGCGGCTTCGATGCCCAGTTCGGCGTGAGTGCCGCTCGGGGTGCAGATACTGACCAGGTCGAGTCCCGGATGGGCGAGAAATTTCGCGTAATCGGTATAGGCTGTAGCGCCGTGACGGGCGGCAAATTCGGCGGCCCGCCCCGTGTCGCGCGCGCAGACGGCAACCAACCGCGCATCGGGCAGATGGCGAATCGCCTCTGCCTGAACAGCTCCGATCATTCCGCATCCGACCAGCCCGATTCCGATCTTTTCGCTCATGAGTCTCTCCGAGATTTTTTGGTAACTCCGGCGAGGTGATGCCCCAACCGGTCACGAAACCTTCGGAAAAGACTTGCCCGAACCCTTCTGTCGGGCTACCCTAAAGCGCCATTTTGAAGGGGGACGGACGAGATTTTCAACGCAGGTTCGCAGTATTCAATTCTACCAACTGTCAGTAAAAATACGCCTGAAAAGTCTGAAAAGCCTTGAAAGGTTCAAGAATATAGAACAATGCCAATCACAATCAAGGGATTTCATCACGCCGGAGTGCTGGTCACCAATCTTGAACGCGCCTCCCGCTTCTACGAAGAAGTGATCGGATTGTCGTTGCTGCCGCGACCAAACTTCGACTTCACCGGAAAATGGTACGACCTTGGTAATGGACAGCAACTGCACCTGCTCTGTGTCGAACAGATGCCCGGACACCATGAACCGGCGCGAAACGACCGTCATCTCGCGCTGAAGGTCGAAGACGTCGAGGCGACTGAGCGGACGCTCCGTGAACTGGGGATCGAGATCAGTTATGGCAGCGGCCGCGACGGACGCCCACAACTGTTCATCCGTGATCCGGATGGTAATGCGATTGAGATCAGACCAGCCTGATTGTTAAATTCAATTCTGGCTCCATTTTGGACAAAAAGTATAAAGAGAGAATAGTAAAATGACTGAAACCAGCTATCGCCGGGTCGCCTCGCTGAAGAAGGCAGAGGAGTTCGGCAATTACCTCAGCGAGCTTGGTATCGATTTGCAGTTCGATGCGGAGCTTCAATCAGGAGCGGACTCACCGCTCGGGCAGCCCTATCAGCTCGGCGATCAGGTGATTGGGAACCGCTTCTCCATCCTGCCAATGGAGGGCTGGGATGGCACGGAGGACGGTCGACCGACCGAGCTGACCTCGCGTCGCTGGCGCAATTTCGGTCTGAGCGGCGCTAAGCTGATCTGGGGCGGCGAAGCGGTCGCCGTTCGCCACGATGGGCGCGCCAATCCAAACCAGCTCCTGCTCAACGACGCGACCTTCGGCGAGATCGAAGGGTTGCGCCAGACTCTCGTCGATGCGCACGAAGAGAGCTTTGGCGCCGGCTCGAGCCGTGACCTCCTCGTCGGCCTTCAACTGACACACTCCGGCCGGTTTGCACGCCCCAATTCAAAGGCAAAACTCGAACCGAAAATCCTTT
>JBEIMN010000601.1:0-2432 GCA_040378705.1 Acidobacteriota bacterium | reverse complement strand
TCACCGGAGAACGCGCCGGACAAGCCTGAGTATGTCGAAGTAATCTACGAGCGTGGCACGCCGGTGGCGGTCAATGGCGAGCATCTCGATCCGGTGCCGCTGCTCGACAAGCTGAACGAGATTGGCGGGCGGAATGGTGTCGGGCGGGTCGACCTGGTCGAGAACCGGCTGGTCGGCATGAAGTCACGCGGAGTATACGAGACGCCGGGTGGAACGATCCTCCTCGACGGTCTGCGCGAGATCGAATCGCTGACGCTCGACCGCGAAGCAGCCCACTACAAGGAGATCATCGCCCATAAGTATGCCGAGATGGTCTACTTCGGCCAGTGGTTCACCCCGCTGCGCGAGGCACTCGACGCCTTTGTCGACTCGCTTATGGCCTCGGTCAGCGGAACGGCGAAGTTCAAGCTCTACAAGGGCAATGTCATCAGCGCCGGACGGACGGCAACGCGATCGCTCTATCAGCCGAATCTGGCTTCATTCACGATGGGCGCCGGGTATGACCAGCGCGACGCGGCCGGATTCATCAATATTCTTGGTCTGCCGATGCAGGTCGAAGCCCTGACCAGACTGAACAACAAGTAAGTTCGAGGAGATTAAACCAATGAATCGAAGAGAGTTCATGCAACAGGCGGCGCTCGCGAGCGCCGCCCTACCCCTCGCAACCGAGGCGGTGAGCGCAAAGGGAGTCAAATGGGAGATTGGATGCTTCAATCGTCCCTGGACTAAGTGGGGATATGACGTCACGCTGCGCGAGATCAAGGCGGCGGGCTACAGTGTGACGGGTCTGCTCAGCGCGACGCGGGAGGAGCCCTTCATCAACACCGGACGCCCCGGAACGGCAGCCGACTACCTTCCAACCCTCAGGAAACGGCTGCTCGCCAGCGGACTGAGGGCCAATATGGGCGCGCTCAGGTCGCGTCACAACATCCCGATCGAAGAGTCCGTCAAAGAGATGCGGCAGCAGGTCGATGCGGCGCACGATCTCTCGCTCAAATACATCCTCTCGTTTGGTGTCGACAAGGCAGAGGAGTACGACCATTATTACAAGGTGATGCGGGAAACGGCCGCCTACGCACAGGAGCGCGGAATTCGACTGGCAATGAAGCCCCACGGCGGCGGCAGCAGCGCCTCGGCGGAGATCGTCGCGGCGGTCAAGACCGTCGGCCACAAGAATTTTTCGATCTGGTACGATGCCGGGAATATCATCCACTACACCGGCAAGGACCCGATCGAGGAGTTGAAACCGATTGTCCAGTACGTCAGCGGCTTCTGCGCCAAGGACTGTGCGCAACTGAAGGGTGACGTCATGCTCCAGTTCGGCACTGGCAAGGTCGATTTCGCCGGGGTCTTCAAGACACTCAAAGCGGGTGGATTCAAGGGACCGGTCATGGTCGAATGCTGCAAGATCGGTGAAACGGCGGAGGAGACGACAACCAATGCCCGTGCCAATCGCGAGTTTCTCGAAAAGCTGCTCGCGCAGATTTAACCTGACCAACTTATGGACGATCTAGATCTCCTGATCATTGGAGGGGGCCCGACCGGGCTGGCTTGCGCAATCGAAGCCAGTCGGGCGGGCCTTCGTTATCTGGTGATCGAGAAGGGCTGCGTTGCCAACTCCCTCTACAATTACCCGACGCAGATGACCTTCTTCACCACGCCGGAGCTGCTCGAAATTGGCGAGCTGCCATTCGTCAGCGAGCGGGAGAAGCCGAACCGGATCGAGGCGCTCAAATATTACCGGCGTGTCGCCGAGCGTTACGAGTTGAAGATCAGACAGTACGAGCGAGTGACGAGCCTGAATGGGTCGGATGGCAACTTTACCATCCGGACAGAGCGGGTTCCCGGCGGTGAGAGGGCCGATTACAGAAGCCGGAAGGTGATAATTGCCATGGGCTACTATGATCTGCCGAATCTGACCGGAATCCCGGGAGAGAATCTGCCGAAAGTATCCCACTACTTCAGGGATGGCCACCCCTGGTACCAGCAGCAGGTCGTGGTCATTGGCGGCGCCAACTCGGCGGCGATCGCAGCGCTTGAGCTTTATCGACACGGGGCGAGCGTGACCCTCATCCATCGCGGGTCTGAGCTGCGTCGAACCATCAAGTACTGGATCCTTCCCGACATTGAGAACCGGATACTGAACGGCGAGGTGCGCGGACTCTTCCGTCACGAGGTGGTGCGGATCGAGCCGGCGACGATCACCGTTCGCAACCTCGATAGTGGAGCGGAGGAGACCATTGCGAACGATTTCGTCTTTGCGCTGACCGGATATCACGCCGACCACGACTTCATGAGTAATGCCGGAATATCGATCGATCCTGAATCGATGAAACCGACGTTCGATCCCGAGACCTACGAGACCAATGTCCGCGGCATATATCTGGCGGGAGTCGTCATGGCCGGTCGTGAGACGGGCAGGATCTTCATCG
>JBEIMN010000600.1:0-2435 GCA_040378705.1 Acidobacteriota bacterium | reverse complement strand
GTATTGCGGCCGGAAAGGGTAGCAGTTTCTCTGGAGTGGCAAAGGACGCCAATGTGATTGCGATACAGGTCTTCACCCGTTTCAACACGGCTGACAGCTGCGGGGGGACGGCGCCGTGCGCGATGGCCTTCACTTCAGACATCATCAAGGGATTACAGCGTGTGTATGAGTTGAGCAGCACCTACAATATTGCGGCGGCCAATCTCAGCCTTGGTGGTGACAAGAGCACCTCGAATTGTGACAGTTCGAACGCCTCGACAAAGGCGGCAATCGACCTGTTGCGAGGTGCAGGGGTTGCGACGGTGATCGCATCTGGCAATGAGTCTTATACCAATGCGCTTGGATCGCCCGCCTGCATTTCGACCGCGATCAGCGTTGGATCGGTCTCCGATTCGACGGCCGCAGTCTCCAGTTTTTCGAATAGCGCGTCATTTCTTTCGCTTCTCGCCCCGGGAGGCGGCATAACTTCTTCGGTACCAGGAGCTGGTTTTGAGACGTGGAGCGGAACGTCGATGGCGACTCCGCACGTTGCCGGCGCGTGGGCGATCATGAAGCAGAAACTGCCGACTGCTACGGTGACGCAGGTTCTGGATGCCTTCACCTCGACCGGACAATCGATTAGTGATTCCCGCAACAATATTGTCAAGCCGTTGATAAAGGTCGATCTTGCGCTCAATGTGCTCGGCAATGCCGGGCCTCCGCCGTCGATTCCGGTTGCTCCGACCGCACTTTCCGCGACGGTCAGTCAAACCAATCAGGTCAGTCTGACCTGGACGGACAATTCCACAAACGAGTCTGGTTTCCGGATCTATCGCAAGACTGGAGCCACCGGAACGGCAGCAATAATCGCGACGGCCAGTCAGAACACGACCACCTACGTAAATACGACGGTTAGTGGTTCGACAGATTATTATTACTATGTGGTAGCGTACAATTCAGCCGGTGAGTCGACGCCATCGAATGAGGCCAGGGCGACAACCCTTTCGCTGCCGACTGTTCCCTCCAATCTGACGGCGACGGTGGCATCGGCTACGTCGATCAACCTTTCGTGGACAGATAGATCGGACAATGAGACCGGATTCCGAATTCGGCGTCGCACCAGTCAGACCGGATTCTGGACTTTACTGGCAGTGGTCGGGCCGAATGTTTCGACATATCTGAATACCGGGCTGACGACAGGAAGAACCTACTACTACAGTGTTACCGCCTACAATTCGACTGGCGAGTCTTCCCTCTCCAATCAGGCGAGTGCGACGACGACGCAGACAAGCCCGCCGACGGCACCGACAGAGCTTGGTGCAACCGCCTCGACGAACGCAGTCAATCTCTCGTGGACGGACAATTCAGACAATGAAGCAGGATTCCGCATTTCGCGTAAAACGGGAGCTACCGGGAGCTGGGCCGTGGTTGGAACGGTCGGCCAGGATGTCAGATCCGTTCAGAATGTTGGACTGCCCTCGGGGGTGACATATTCTTACCGCGTGACGTCTTACAACACTGCAGGTGAGTCAGCGGCGACGAACGAGGTGACGGTGACGACGTTGTCAAATATTCCGGTTGCGCCGACGACACTGACGGCAACGGTCGTCTCGACTTCGCAGATTAATCTGCAATGGGTCGACACGTCGAGCAACGAGACCGGTTTCCGGATCTCGCGGAAGACGGCCGTAGCCGAAGCCTGGACGATGGTTGGAACGGTTGGGCCGAATGAGACAAGCTTCCAGAATACGGGGTTGACGGCAGGATCGACCTATTTCTATCGCGTGACGGCCTACAACTCATCCGGTGAGTCAGCGGCATCGAATGAGGTAACATCGGCAACGCCGGCCCCTGGTGGCGGAGGTCCGACCGCTCCGTCCGGTCTGCAGGCAACGGCAAGCACCACAAACATGATCAATCTTGCCTGGGTCGATGCCTCGAATAATGAGACAGGGTTTCAGATTCAGCGGAAGAAGGACGATACCTGGCTGACGATTGCCACCGTCGGAGCAAATGTGACGACCTATTTCAACCTCGGACTCTCGCCGGGGACTTCTTATGCTTACCAGATCGTGGCCGTCATTGGATCGACTCCGTCACTGGCCTCCAATCAGGTCACGGTCAGGACACCGACCACTTCATTCAACACGATTCTCAATGGTCAGTCGATCAGCAGTTCGGTCATCAAGGGATCAAGCAAGTACTACAAGCTCTATCTGCCGACCGGAGTGACTCAGTTTTCGGTTACGACATCGGGAAGTGGAGATCTTGACCTCTACCTTGGGCTCTCTTCCCAGCCGACACGAAGCGCTTTCAATTGCCGATCGGTCTCGAGTACATCCGCAGAGCGGTGCGTGGTCAACACTCCGGCAAGCGGAGACTGGCACATTATGGTCTATGGTTATGGCGCGACGATCAGTACCTATTCACTATTTGTCACCGTTCAGGGCGGAGGG
>JBEIMN010000599.1:0-2442 GCA_040378705.1 Acidobacteriota bacterium | reverse complement strand
TAGCGATCCGGAAGATCTCTTTGCACTCGCCCTGCTGAGAAAAAAGAGGATCTGATGGGAACAGAGACCAGGCTGCAATTTCGAGATCAGTTGGTTGCCATATGGCGTCGATCAGATGAGTTGTTCAGTCTGATTCCCGATGACAAATGGTTCGAACGTTCAATTGGCCTGCGTCACCCAATTCTGTTCTATCTTGGCCATCTGCCGGCGTTTGCGTGGAATCAGGTCTGTGGAGGAGTGCTCGATGCCGGGCATCTCGATCAGCGGCTTGACCACCTCTTTGCACGTGGAATAGATCCGGAAGACACCGCTGGCGCCGCCGCACAGTCGATTAATCACGGGCACTGGCCATCGGTCACCGAGACCATTGCCTACCGTGATCGCGTTCGGAAAGCGATCGTCGAATCGATCGATGAAGTTCTGGCGCGTCCGGATGATCTTCTCTGCGAAAATGGACGGATTCTGCATCTGGTGATTGAACATGAAGTGATGCACCACGAAACGCTGCTCTATATGCTGGCGGAATGTCCGCCGGGCATGATCAGACGGCCGGAGCACGTTGCCGCACCGGCGGCGGGTGACGGGAGACCGGCCGAGGTGATGGCGATTGCCGCAGGCCGGGCGGTGATCGGAGCAGCGTGGCACGAGATCGAATTCGGCTGGGACAATGAGTTTCCGAGAACTGAGGTCGATGTACGCAAATTTCGGATCGATTCATTGCCGGTCCGCAATGCAGACTGGCGGGCATTCTACCTCAAAAACCAGCGTGACGATTCACTCTTTCCGCACTCCTGGGTTCACAATGGTCGAGGATTGCAGGTGAAGACGGTCTTTGGACCGGTGCCATTTGAGCTTGCATCTGGCTGGCCGGTACAGGTCACTGGCGAACAGGCCGCGCGTTATTGCGCTGCCCGTGGAGGACGTTTACCGACGGAGGCCGAGTTGCGACGTGCAGCATATACAACACCGGATGGCGCGACCCGCACCTACCCGTGGGGTGACGATTCTCCAACCCCCGCGCACGGCAATTTCGGCTTTTCAAGCTGGTATCCTGCCCCGGTTGGCGAGGCTTCGGCCGGGATTAGTGCCTGGGGCGTGATGGAGCTGGTCGGGAACGGCTGGGAATGGACGAGTACACCCTTTGCGCCGTTACAAGGATTTCAGGCGTGGGCACGAACCTATCCTGGCTATTCGACAGACTTTTTCGATGACGCGCACGATGTCGTCTTTGGCGCCTCGTGGGCGACCGATCTGAAACTACTCCGACCCAGTTTTCGCAATTGGTATCGGCGAAACTATCCCTATCCATTTACAAGCTTTCGTGTCGTGCGATCATGATTGAAATTCAGGCTGTCAGCAAAAGTTATCGTGCGCAGACGGTGGTCGATCAGGTCTCGTTTCACGTCGTTCCGGGCGAAACACTCGTCCTTTTGGGCGGTTCCGGGTCGGGTAAGACCACGACATTGAAGATGATCAACCGGCTGATTGAACCGTCATCCGGGACCATTCTGGTCGGGAAGCGACCGGTTCAGGAAATTGCCCCACACGAACTGCGGCGAAAGATTGGCTATGTCTTTCAGCGACTGGGGCTCTTTCCACACCTGACCGTTGCCGAGAATATTGGAATAACCCCGCAGCTTCTCGGTTGGGAAGCCGCACGGATTCGGGCGAGGGTCGCTTCACTCCTCGAGCTGGTGGAGCTCGACCCCGCAAGCATCTCTGCGCGGAGGCCACACGAGCTATCTGGTGGACAGGCGCAGCGCGTCGCGGTGGCGAGGGCGCTGGCGGCTGAGCCACCGGTACTGTTGCTCGATGAACCGTTTGGGGCCCTTGATCCGATTACACGTGAACGGCTGCAGTCATCGTTCTGCCTAATTCGGCGGAAGCTCGGCTTGACTGCGGTCTTTGTGACACACGACGTGGTTGAGGCGATGGTGGTTGGGGATCGGGTGGGGGTGATGAGAGATGGCCGGCTCCTGCAGACTGGTTCGGTATCAGAGATTGTCTCGAACCCGGTCGATTCTTATGTGAAAGAACTGATCTCGGCACCGGTTCGGCAGGCCACGCTGGTGACGACAATGCTCGGGAGGCAGGGATCGTGAAGGACCAGTTTGATCTTTTACCGGGACTGGTGGCGGCGCACCTTGGGCTTTCTTTGATTGCCCTGGCGTTGGGTATTCTGATCAGTGTTCCGACCGGCATACTTGTGACGCGGTACCGGCGGCTCGAGGCTCCGATCGTCGGGTCGGTTGGTGTGCTGCAAACCATCCCCAGCCTGGCCCTGCTGGCATTTATGGTTCCGGCCCTCGCTTCACTTGGCGTCGCGAGCATTGGCTACCTGCCAGCCCTGATTGGATTGTCACTCTATGGATTACTCCCGATTCTGCGAAACACCATCACCGGTCTCGCGGGAGTTGACGAGGCCGTGATTGAAGCGGCGCG
>JBEIMN010000598.1:0-2454 GCA_040378705.1 Acidobacteriota bacterium | reverse complement strand
GGAAATATCCGCATCCGCCGCCTCACCGCCAACCTTCCACCACCAAATCGGGCTCCGGTGGCGACCGCGAAAGCTCTCGCCTCAAGCATCACCGCCAGCAACACCAATGGCGCGACGATTCAGCTCGATGGCTCTCAATCGAGCGATCCGGACGGCGACTCCCTGACCTATTCGTGGCGTGACAACGGGGTTGAAATCGCAACGACAGTCACCGCCAGCGTCAGACTTTCGATTGGCACACACGCGATTACGCTGACCGTCAGTGACGGCAAAGGTGGCAGCAACACAACAGCCGCGCAGTCTGTGACCGTCGTTCCACCAAAAGTCGAAGTGACGATCACCTCGATCAATACGACCACCGGAAAGCGTGGGATGACCATCAATTCGATCATTTCGGGGACCGGTTTTGCTCCGGGAGCAACCATCACCCTCTCTGGTGGTGGTGTCGCGGTGCTCAGCACCGTGATCAGCCCAACTCAGATGTCGGTCAGAATCCTGGTACTGAGTACCGCGGCGCCTTCTGTTCGCAGCCTTACGGTCACCAACCGGGATGGAAGCTGGACGACGCGATCCAACGCCTTCACCGTTATTCCATAACTTGGCCATAGTCGGGCCATAGCCGGGCCATCGCCGGGCCATTTCCGACTTTACTCGTATTTCAAATTTTCAATTCGGGTCGAGCTTGGTAAACTTGAGGTTATGGATACAGAGACACTGACGACCTTGATTGTCCTGCTGCTGGGTGGGGTAATCTGTGCCCTTCTGCACTTTCTGATCGGAGTGGCGCAGCATAGACTTGTCCGTCTCTACAGCCCACCAGCCACTGAGACGACGGGGGGCACCGAAGCACACGCACCGGATGGCGGGCCATCGATCAAGGGCCTAATTCTGGAATGGCTTGGCAATGGACTCCGGACGCTTCTCTGGCTCTGTTTTGTCGCACTGATCATGACACTGGTGCCACACACACGGACGCAGGTCGAGAGCGTCAGTGGCCGGCTTCGGCGTCAGGCATTACACCTTCTCGACTGGGTACTCGAACGCGGACTGAACATTATTATCATTGCCGCGATTACTATTTTCGTCATGCGCTTCGCGGCCGCACTCATCAGGACGATATTCATCCTGATGAAACGAACCGCCGCCGCAAGGGACGAAGCGGCGACACAGCGCCGCCTCCAGACACTCTCCGCAATCTTCAGTGGAGTCTCACAGTCGGCCATCTCCTTCATCGGACTCTTGACCCTGCTCCAGCAACTCCACGTCAACGTGACCCCGATCCTTGCCAGCGCGGGAGTCGTCGGTATCGCGGTCGGCTTTGGAGCTCAAAGTCTGATCAGGGATCTCTTCTCGGGGTTCCTCATCCTGCTCGAGGATCAGTTCAGCGTCGGAGATATCGTCAAGATTGGTGAATACGCCGGTATAGTCGAACAGATAACACTGCGCGCAACCAGGATTCGTGGCGTCGATGGTGCACTGACGACCATCCCCAATGGTAATATCGTTACCGTCTCTAACCTCTCCAAGGACTGGTCCCGCATCGTCCTCGATATCGATATCGATTACACGGAGAGTCTCGATGAGGCCATGCAGATCGCTGTCGAGACGGCGACCGCCCTTCGCCTGGAAAAGCCGCTCGAGATCATCGAAGACCCGGTCATGCTCGGCGTCGATAAGATGAGCAATGTTGGTGTGACCCTCCGCATCCTGCTTAAGACTGCCCCGGCAAAGCAGTTCGACCTGACACGTGAACTCCGCCGGCGCATCAAGATCGCCTTCGATACCCGCGGGATCAGGACGCCAATGGCAGTCCAGCAGATCGTCCTCGCCGACAATCTCACCTTACAGTCCCGTTCAAATGTGACTGGCAGGAATAATTGGCCCCGTGAAGACATTGGGTGAGAACGGGAGTAGTTTTCAAATAGAAATGCGAGCCGAAAGGCTTGACACAACGAGTGATGGCATGTAAGATGCACCTTCGTTCTTTGGGCGTGTAGCTCAGCTGGGAGAGCGCCGCGTTCGCAATGCGGAGGTCAGGGGTTCGATCCCCCTCACGTCCACCAAAAATATAGTAGAGTTTCATGCTCCTCAGTAGCTCAATGGCAGAGCATTCGGCTGTTAACCGAAGGGTTGTAGGTTCGAGTCCTACCTGAGGAGCCAATATTTTAAGGGTCGCGCAAGTGACCCTTTGCTATTTCTGCGATTGCTATTTCTGCGATTGAGATTCCCTGCTCCCCCCGGCTATCACATTTCCGGCTTCCCTCGCTCCCTCCAAATTTATTCACCCGACAATCTGAGTGTCAATCCTGAAACAGGTGTCTCAACCTGCCACTCAGGATGACAACCATGCCACACCAAAAACTGCCAAAAAGCAAGTAAACAGGCCTTTTTCAAGGACTACATCTCTGGCACGTCTTTTGCATTTACGTCTGGCGTGTCACACGAAAGTGACCG
>JBEIMN010000597.1:0-2457 GCA_040378705.1 Acidobacteriota bacterium | reverse complement strand
CGCTTCATAAATAACCATTAGGCAAAATAACCATCAGGCATCAAAGCTGCGAATGACGCGCAGCAGGTCGATCCCGGTAAAGGTCTCCGGCGTCGCAAACTCTTCGACCAGCGACGTATTGACCAGTGCGTGCTCGATCGCGCCGAGACGACGCGGACTATCGGTCTCTGCCTGCAACCACGAGTCGGGAGTGATGACGCGGTAGGAGTCGATCCGCCGCGCCGCGATAGTCACCTCGTGCCGCACCGACCCGAGCGCCTCTTCCCAGAAACCGCTCCCACTGGCAGCGATCGGAGTGCGATAACGGCTCGACATCGCCTTTTCACCCCGGGTCAGGCTTTCAAAAGCCTTGAGCAGGTAGGTGAGTCCGACCAGGCTCGCATAGCCAATCTGATAGGCACGGGCCCGATTCCGTTCAAGAGCATTGGCGCGCGCCGGAAACTGCCAGCACAGAAATGTCGCCGGCGTCTCAAACTCAGGCAGATCGAACATCAGGCTCCATTCCTCCCGCTTATGTTGGCATTCGATAAATTCATTTCTGAATTTCCCGCCAAGCGCGGTAACCGAGAGCCTGGCAAGCGGGCCCGATTCAAGGTGCTCACGTCGCCCCTCATCGAGGGCAGTTCGGATTCCAGTCAGGCTGGTCGTGGTCAGTTTGCGATCGATGACCATTCCCGGTGTCGAGTATCTCTTCAGGCCCCACAGTGATGCATTGGCCATCGTTCCGTCGCAGGCCTCCGGATCATCCCAAAGCCCCAGCGAGAGAAACCCCTTTTCTGATTGGCCGACCCGGCCAAAGCGCTCGTCGCTCTGGTAGAAAAATCCGACGAGGTCGTCCCAGATCGCCGCGACCTTCTTGGCATAGTCCAGCAACTGGTTGAACCTCGCGAGAACCTGCTGATAGAGCTCTTTACTGGCAACGACACCCATTCCCGCCGGAAAAATCGCGCTCGGATGCGGGTATTTTCCAAAGAGCAGTGTGGCAATCTCACAAGCGACCCGCATCAGATGCAGTGATTCCCGATAGAGATGTCCGCCGACGGGATTCATTCCACGCATAATATCGGCGATGGATCCATATCCGTGAAAAACTTTGCCCGGGGCGCGTGCCGCCTGTGCCTCGCGCCATATTTTCAGATTAGTGCGACTGATTGCGGCTTCGGAATAGTCTGGTCCGGCGGTCAGGAAGAGCTGGCGTGTATGGGCGGCGATAAGTTCAGCGGCGGCGCCAAGGCCACGCGTCATGATGGCGAGTGGTGGCGGAGCGGCCTGATAGGCCATCTCCAGGGCCATGACGGAGGAGATGGCATGGGCGGCGGAACCAGTTCCGCGCGAACGGCTGACGAGCGGAGCGGCATCGGTCGGGGCCCGGCCAATAACCATCCGCGCCGGCCGCCAGGCGGCACGCCGTTCGACCTGCGCCGAGATGACGCGCCGACCCGCAAAGTCGATCAAGGCGTCGAGGGTCAGCGGACTGGCGGTCCTCGTCAGCGGATCGACACGAAAGCGGCCAATCCCCTGCTCGTCGATTTCGATCGATTGGATTGGCAGGTAGTTCAGGGTCATAGTCAGTACCGGTCACAACTCTTCACTTGGGGATCTCAGGGGGCGAAACTCCGCACAACCCGCTGGATGTCGACAGCTCGGAAGCTCTCCAAACCGGAAAACTCCTCGAGGATTGGCGTATTGATCAGCGCAGTCTCGATTATTCCCTGACTGCCTGCCGAATCACCGGAAGATGCGAGCCATTCGCCCGGACCAATTATCTGATAATTGGTTATCAATTGATTCTTGACGACGAGATGATGCGTGACCGCGCCGCTGCCGCTCTCCCAGAAACCGCAGCCGAGCGATTTATCCGGCAGCAGAAACCGGTTCGACATCCGTATCTCTCCACGACGCAGGCAATCGAAGGCGGTGAGGAGGCTGCCAAAGGCAACCATCCCGGCATAGCCGATCTGATAAGCAGCAGCACGAAGCCGCTCGAGGGCATTCGGTCGCTCTGGCATCCTCCAGATGAGCCGCTTTGCCGGATAGGCGCCTTTCGGAACATTGATCTCGAGCCCACCACGGACGGGAGCGACAAACTCGCAGCGGTCGTGGCGGCTCAGCGCGTTGACCCAGAGCCTCGCGATCGAGCCACACTCCATCGGCTCTCGATCCCACCGTGGGGCGGCCAGCCAGGTGGTTCGTTCGCCGGCGAGACTCCTGTCGGCTTCTTTAGAATCGGGCGAATCGGGCTTAGCATCTGGAAAAGCGTCCGGGATCGTCTCCTTATTCCATGGATGGCGCGGGGAGATGACATTGCCAAGCGGATCGCTCGAAAATCGCTGCTGGGTCCATTCAGAGTACCTCGCACGATCGACGAACTCCTCAAGGCCGATATTGAGATCGGTCAGCCGACTTGTCCGGAGCTCACCGGCGACAATCACCCCCGGAGCAGAGAATCTGCGGCTG
>JBEIMN010000596.1:0-2464 GCA_040378705.1 Acidobacteriota bacterium | reverse complement strand
GATGCCCGCGTGACGCTCGCTGGTCAGCGCGGGCTCTTTGCGACCCTATCCTGGCGACACATCAGCAGCTATCGTCTGGACGGTGAGGACGCGAGCAACCGTGCCGCCGGGCTCGATGTTGTCGATCTGGCGCTCCGCCAGCGTCTTCATCCCTCGATCGATCTCAACCTCTCGATCGATAACCTGACCGATAAACAGTATTTCGAGACGCAAAACTACTATGAATCGAGACTGGCAAGTGGCGCCCCGTCCGTTCCGCGCATCCACGGCACGCCGGGGTATTCGCGCGGACTGACCATCGGGCTGACCTTTCGACTGGGCGGCAAGTGATCTAACAATTGCCATGACTGGGAGTGCCACTGGCAAGGTGCGCCTCATGGCAATCATTGCAGGACCGGAGATCTGGCTACTCTTCGATTCCGAATCTGACCTTCCAGGTATCGAGTTCTCTTCCGGTCGGTGAGGTCAGAGGCAGATAAAGTTCAGGCCGGCGAGCCCTCAGCCAGCGCTGGCCTGATGAGAGCGGGAGCTGTTCTGCATCCAGATCCGCAATCACCATATCGTCCCCGGCCTTTCCTGTCTCAGCGAGGATCTCACCGTAGGGATCGAGGATCATTGCGTTGCCGGTCCGGACCTCGTCGTCATCGATCCCGACGCCATTGCTGAAAATAAGGAACATGCCGTTGTCGTGTGCGCGAGATGGCAGCCAGCGCATCAGCCAACCGCGCCCTTTCGGACCGCGCAACTCCGCCTCGATCGCTGCCGGATTCTCCTTCCGCTGCTGCCAGAGTGCAAGGTCGATTGCGCCCATCGCCCGGGGGCTCCGCGAGGCGATCCCTCCCGTCTGGTGGGGCGCGATCAGAATCTCGGCGCCCATCAGGGCGGTAATCCGCGCGTTCTCGATGATATTGTTGTCATAGCAGGTGAGCACTCCGACCCGGCACCCGTGAGGATCATCGAAGACAGTATAGCGATCACCGACGGCAATGTGCGGGCTGATGAATTCGTGGATCTTGCGGTGGCAGACCGATCGGCCGTCGGGCATTGCGACAACGTAGCCATTGTAGAGTGATCCGTCCGGGGCCCGTTCGATGATTCCCGCGCCGATCGTCATTCCGGTGCTCGTTGCGAGTTCAAGAAGCCGCTCCGTCGATGGCCCGCCCGGAAAGGGTTCGGCGAGGGCATCGACCTCGCTGTGGCTCAGCTTCCGGACATGCCAGTAGCCGGTAATGCACATCTCCGGGAAGGCGATCATCCCAACTCCCTGTTCGGCGGCGAGGGAGACGAATTGAGCGATCCGTTCGAGATTGAATCGCTTGTCACCAGGCGAATGCTGAAACTGGACTGATGCGGCACGGATATTTTTCATGGCAGTTATAATAGCTTCGACTTTCGCCGGGTCAAGCCGCACCAGCGGAAAATCGCGTCAGTCCGCGGACTGACTGGCGGCCGG
This sequence comes from Acidobacteriota bacterium, assembly GCA_040378705.1. Classification (GTDB taxonomy): domain Bacteria; phylum Acidobacteriota; class Blastocatellia; order RBC074; family RBC074; genus CAIOZW01. The sequence goes on along the minus strand of JBEIMN010000596.1, from coordinate 1,011 downwards.
ATCATCGGCAATGTGCCACAGCACTCCTGTTGGGTCTGTCAGGTAAAGGACGCGCAGCCCCCACGGCTGAAGTTCGGGCGGCTTGGCCAGATATAGATTGTAGCGTTCCGGGAGGCGAAGCCTGGTGATGTGCTCCCACCATTGATCAGCATCGGCAACGAGCAGGCTCATCATGAAATTTTCGGCCAGCTCACGGACATAGAAGTTCTGGAGCAGGAATCGGTATCCCCCGAGCTCCATTTCGCAGATTTCTTTGTTCCCCCATTTCTCTTCAAACCCCAGATCATGATAGAAACGTCTTGAAAGCTCATAATCTTTTGCCGGTACGAATGGTTTCAGGTCAAGGACAGTTCTGACAGTCATAGTTTCTCCATAAAGACTGGCGGTCAATGGTGTGGCTCGATCTTCGGGCCACGACGTGTCCGGATCGAAAGCCAGGAGGCAGTCCAACCAAGCAGTACAAGAAAAGGATTCGTCGATGAATCGTCGCACCTTCGTCTCACTCACCACGGCCAGTCTCACCTGTAGTCTGGCCAGTAGTCTTGTCGCGACGGCTGAGCCGGCCGCACGCTCACCGCTTTACGGCATTGCCTGGACCTCGATCCCGATCCGCATCAGCCAGGCCCGGCAACTCGATCCATCGCGCCGTCCGCCGGTGCCTGCGGCCGAGTTCATCGAATTATGCCATTCATATGGGGCTGGCGTCACGCAGCTCGGATTTGATCAGCTCGCCGGAACCGCCCCTGAATATCTGCGCGGCCTTCGTCGAATGCTTGACCAGCGGGGGATGGCGCTTGAGCTCGGCGTCAATGCCCGGACGCTCGAGAGCGAGGACTCCTTTGCGCCAGTCGCCGCCGCCGCCCGTGAGCTTGGCGTCGAAAGGCTGCGCATCGCCTGCCTGGGTGGTCGTCGCTACGAGACATTTGCCGAGATGAAGAGCTGGCAGGAGTTTGCAGCCCTTTGTAAGCAGGTGCGGCGGCGATCCGAACCACTTCTCAAAAAATATCGACT
>JBEIMN010000595.1:0-2466 GCA_040378705.1 Acidobacteriota bacterium | reverse complement strand
ACCATCTGTTTCGATCCGTCAACACGCAGAGCGCCGGAAGCGGGCGCGCCAATTGGCCCGTGCTTACCGGATCGAACCCATGTCGATCGAGAAGCGATATTTGACATCCGAGCGGAGGAGACGCTCGTAGGCCTCGTCGATCTGCTGCGCCGGGATGACCTCGACATCAGATGTGATCCCATGCTTGCCGCAGAAGTCGAGCATCTCCTGGGTCTCCGCGATGCCACCGATCAGTGAACCGGAGAGGCTGCGCCGGCCGAAGAGCAGCGCAAAGCTCGACACGCCAAGCGGTTTGTCCGGAGCTCCGACGAGTGTCAGGTTGCCATCGCGGCGGAGCAGGACGATGTAGGCGTTGATGTCGTGATCGGCCGATACCGTATCGAGGATAAAATCGAAGCTGCCAGCGTGCTTCATCATCTCTTCGTGCTGACGTGAATTGACCACTTCGTGTGCGCCGAGTCGTGCGGGGTTGCCGCACGACGTGGGATGCTGATCTCCTGAAACCTGGCATCGGCCGCCGCCAGCCCAATCGCCCTGATATTCTTCAATTCCATCTCGCTTCTCCAATTCTCCTGAGTAAGTTGTTCATTGGCAGCGTAAATCGCCAGCCTGGCGTAATCTAATCAGATTCGTCGCGATTAGTCCAATCGATACTCAGAACCGGCGGAGAGCGATCTGTCCGTTGTTGACGACCAGCAGCACGTCGAGCATGTTTTCGGGTGAGGTGAGCGGGTCGAGTTCGACGACGATCAGGTCGGCTTCGAAACCAGCGGCGATCCGGCCAGTTCGGCCACCAATTCCGATACATTCAGCGGCCCGCGATGTCCCGGCCTTGATTGCCTCCATTGGCGTCAGCCCGGCGCGAACCAGTTCCATCATCTCGTTGGCGAGGCGGAAATTGCTTGTCGGGCCATAATCGGTATCGGTTCCGGCGGCGATCGGGATGCCCATTCGGACGGCAAGCGCCGTCGTTTCACGCAGTCGCGGCACCATGTGTTTGCCACGAATCTGGAGTGCGACATCGTTTCGAGGTTCGAGCATCTCGGCCATCGTCGCGATGGTCGGGACCAGCCAGGTCCCACGTTCCTTCATCAGTTGGAGTGTCTGGCGGCTGACGTAGGTGCCGTGCTCGATCGATCGTACTCCGGCACGCACGGCGGCACGGGCTCCCTCATCGCCGTGTGCATGAGCGGCGACGAAGATCTTCGCGCGGCTTGCCTCTTCGACGATGGCACGCATCTCCTCTTCGGAATAGAGCTGCCGGCGCGGATCGGTCGAGACCGTGCCGGCGCGGTCAGTGGCATTAACCTTGATCGCGTCGACGCCACGCTCGATCTGGGCACGGACGGCGCGTCTGATGTTCGCAATTCCGGTCAGGTTCGGCATCATATCGCCCAATTGCGGAAAATCGAGAAAGAGCCCCTCGCGTGGCGTCGGGTAGATGTGGTAACCGGCCGAGAGCATATCCGGCAGATCGACGACGCGGCGTCGGTTGAGTTCGCGGATGCCGATATCGACGAAGTGGCTGATCCCCATATTGCGGGCCGTCGTTACTCCTGAACGGAGCGCCGCACGCGCGGCGTCGAGGTCTGCAATATGCGTGTGCGCGTCGATCAATCCAGGTATCACCCACCGTCCGGCGAGGTCGATCACTTCTACACCAGTTGGCGGAGCTGAAGTGATCGACTCGATCCGACCGTCACTGATCAGAATCGTCACTCCGCGCCGCGGTTCATTGGCCACTCCATCGATCAGGTTGGCATTGGTCAGCGCCAGTCTCCTGGTTCCGGCCGACTGCCCAACGGTTTTGCCAGCCAATCCCGCCAGCATCATGAAAATTGTAAGAATTGCAGGAAGAATATATTTCATCACTTCAGCCCCCCGAACTTTGAATAATGTATACTGTTGCCGTAATTTAATCAGGATTTGACCATCAGGATTTCACCATAAAGTCTGCGGGAAGGAAACTCCACCATGAATAAATCGACACTAGTGCTGATCCTTTTGCTTTCGGCGCTGCTATTTCCGATCAGGCCGGCCAGTGGCAACAGCCCTGAAATCACAAAGGTAACCTTTGCAAAGCAGATCGCGCCGCTTTTCCAGAAGCGTTGCGAGGAGTGTCATCGAACTGGCGGTGTCGCCCCAATGTCGTTTGTCAGTTATGAGGAGGCTCGACCGTGGGCCCGCTCGATTCGTGAAAAGGTGATTACACGGGCCATGCCGCCGTTCCACGCAAACGGAGCGCTTGGCCGCTATCACGACGATCCGCGGCTGACCGCTGAGGAGATCTCCCTGATTACTCGCTGGGTCGACAGCGGTGCTCCAAAGGGCAACCCACGCGAGCTGCCGAAACCACGCGAATGGAAGAGCGCCTGGGCCAATGGTGAGCCTGACCTCATTCTTAAAGTTCGTCAGCCCTACACCCTCAGGACCAGCACCTCCGATCTGTACGTCTTCTTCGTCTTT
>JBEIMN010000594.1:0-2467 GCA_040378705.1 Acidobacteriota bacterium | reverse complement strand
CGTAGCTGGACGAGATGAACCCCTTCCGGCCCGGAAGCCGATTCAGGTATTGAAAAAAATCCTGAAGTGGATCGGAGATTCCTCCCGATTCCGATTCTTTCAGTTCCGTCGTCAGGGCTGATCTGATGGCGGCAAAATCCGGAGTTTGACCGATCTCGATATAGGCTTTATTCAGTGCGTATGAATAGTATTGAATGTCGTTCGCAATGACCTTCAATCCAAGGGTCTTGAAGTGCCTTCCGACGATGCCTGTTCCGGCGAAGAGGTCACAGAATACCTTTTCTGTTCCATCCGATATTTGCCTGAAAATATCTTCGAGGAATGGGAGTAAAGAGTATTTTGAGCCAATATAGTTCATTATGTTGAGTCGGGTGTTGAGTTGGGTGTTCAGTTGGCCATTACGCCTCCGACGACAGTTGTTCTTAACACCATGAGCCGATTATCTCAAGTTACTGGTTATGACATTGACAGGAATCGGGCAGGGGAGCCGATAAAGTCTTACCGAAGGTGTGGGTGCTGACCAATCCGGCGGGAATGGATCGGGGCGTGAGCCTATTGTGCCCCGATCCATTGCCCATCTCAATGAATCTCTTTCAGAGACTGGATCGCGGCGGAATCCAGCCAGCTGAACGAGGGGCACAACGACTGGCGAAAGGATGGCGCACCATTGTGCACCGCCTCCTGTAGCAGCGGAGCCAGCATCTCGGGTTCCGCAAGGAAGGAGTCGTGGCCGTGCTTTGACTGCAACTCGAAGTAGTCGACGTTGACACCGGCCTCGCTCATCTTAGTTGCCAGGGTTCGCACATCGTCGGCGGGGAAGAGCCAGTCGCTCGATATTCCGACGAGGAGGACACTGGCCTGGATGCGATGGAGCGCCTCGATCTCTGAATTGTAGCCAAGGCCGGGGTGGAAGTTGTCCATGGCCCGCGTGATGATCAGATAGGAGTTGGCATCGAAGCGCTGGTTGAAGATCTCTCCCTGATAGTCGAGGTAGCCCGAGATATCATAGCGATCGGTCAGTGAGCGGAGCGGATCCTCGCCATTCCGATTGAGGTTGCGACCGTAGCGTTCGGCGAAGAGGTCTGCCGATTTGTAGGTGGTCATGGCCATCCCGCGGGCGAGGGCGAGCCCTTGCACTGGCGGATCATCGGCATCGTACGCACCGCCGCGCCATTTTTCGTCGTTTATGATCGCCTGACGCTGGAGGTGGTTGAAGGCGAGACCCATGGCGGAAAGCGGGGCCGCCCCGATCGCAACGCAGCTTCCAACCCGCTCTGGAAAATCGATCGCCCATTGCAGCGCCTGCATTCCACCAATCGAACCGCCGATGACGGCACGCAGCTTTGTGATTCCGAGATGATCGATCAGCCGCGCCTGGGCGTTGACCCAGTCACGGATCGTGACGAGCGGGAAGTTGCCGCCATACTTTTGGCCGGTCGCCGGGTTGATATCGCCCGGTCCGGTCGAGCCATAGCACGAGCCGATGGCGTTGACGCAGATGACGCAGTCGCGCGTCAGATCGAAGACACCCTCGTTGCCGAAGAGTTGCGGCCACCAGTCGCCGGCACGCGCTGAACCGGAGAGCGCGTGGCAGACGAGTATCGCATTGTCCCGGTTCTGATTGAGCTTGCCATAGATGGCGTAGTGGAGCCGGACGGGCCCAAGGCTCTCGCCATTGACCAGTTGAAGAGGCTCGGCTTCGGCAAAGATGAAGTCGGCTTCAACAGATGGAGCGACGATATTGCTCGGCATGCTTAAACTCCATGCCCGCGGGTCTCACCACCCGCGGGCCATTGGGCAGTTGACATCGACACCGTTACTGCTGTGAAGCGGTGATTGCGTGATCGAGATCCGCCAGGATGTCACGTATATCCTCGATGCCCACCGAGAGCCGGATCAGGCCCGGCGTGACGCCGGTCGACGCCTGCTCCTCCTCTGTCAGCTGGGAATGGGTAGTCGAGGCCGGATGGATCACCAGCGACTTTGCGTCGCCAATGTTGGCGAGCAGGCTGAAGAGCTTGACCGAGTTGATGAACTTCTTGCCGGCCTCGATGCCACCCCTGATGTTGAAGGTGACGAGCGCGCCGGAGCCGTTCGCGAGATACTTCTTCGAACGCTCGTGGTAGGCGCTCGATTCGAGGCCCGGATAGTTGACTGACTCGACCAGTGGATGGCTCTCAAGGTACTTTGCCACGGCAAGCCCGTTCTGCGAGTGGCGTTCCATGCGGAGGTGGAGCGTCTCGGCCCCCTGCAGGATCAGGAATGAATTGAACGGCGAGAGGCAGGCTCCGGTGTCGCGCAGCCCCTGCACGCGGGCCTTGAGGATGAAGGCGAGTGGTCCGAAGGCGTCGGCATAGACCAGTCCGTGATACGACGGGTCGGGTGTCGTGAAGTCTGGGAAGCGTCCCGAAGCTTTCCAGTCGAAGCGCCCCGCATCGATGATCGCACCGCCGATCGAGGTGCCGTG
>JBEIMN010000593.1:0-2469 GCA_040378705.1 Acidobacteriota bacterium | reverse complement strand
GTAAAATGGAAAGTAACCATATCAAAAATGGTTTCGTGTTTAATGAATATCTCAAGTTATTGACCTGACCGATATTCAGTATTTTACGCAGATACTGTACAGGCATTTTATACAGGTACAGGACAAACATTTTACACAGGTAAGGCACTCGTGGATTTTTTTTTAATGAACCAATTAATAGCAAAAATTAACGGTGGCAAAATAGTATTGGATGTTACATAAATGCCTGACGGTAATAAAAAAATTCCCACAATCAAAAGAACGTAATGACGTTTCCCCCACCAATCCTGTAAGCCGAGAGCATTATCTGGATCCAGTCCTGTTTGCCTGGAAAATCGCGTCAATATTATAAAAACACCACCAATTATCGATAGTATAAATCCGGGGATTCGATTTTTAATTGACTTGAACATTATTGTGCCCCTTTTCGATTTTTCTTAATTGGAGGTTCTTTCCTGCATTGGATGCCAGGATATACAGCTTCCGCGATGAGCGTGGGTTAATCCGCGGCATCCTCTGAGTATTACCCTGCACTCATCGCAGAAGCCGCAAATTATCAGGGTCAATCGCCGCCAGTCAGTCAAGAACCGGTTAGAGCACTTGCCGCTCGCACGCTTCTGGCCAGACAATCATTTTGACAGCCTTCTCGATCTTCTTCAGGCTATATTCTTCTGTCAGCACCCAACCATCCTACCAGTGAACAAGCGACGGCAGAGGACAAATCCGGGCATTGTCTGGTGAAAGCCTGGCCGTGCTGCCAGCCAGCCTGACCGTGTCACGGGTATCGGCAGTGACAAAATTCCCCGGGCCGAGAAAATACCGCATTCCGCACCATACTAATCCGGAATGGCTTCGATGAAGTTGCGGATCAACTGGTCGATTCCGGTGATGGCCGTTCCGACAACTACGGCGAAGGCGCCAGAATTGAAGGCACGCTGAAGATCGTGTGGCGAGGCAACCCCGCCTTCGCAGATTACCGGCTGATCAAGCCGGCGGGCAAGAGCCTCTACCAGGTCGAGCGCCGGCAGTGCCTCACCGCTCGTCTCTTCCGTATAGCCGCAAAGGGTGGTAGCGACGATATCCGCGCCCCAGTCAGCAACGAAGAGCCCCTCATCGAGGGTCGCGATATCGGCCATCACCGGCAATTCCAGCCGGCTCTGAATACGGCTGATCAGGTCCTCGATCCGTTCGCCATTCGGGCGGGGCCTGCCGGTTCCATCAAGGGCGATGATATCCGCACCACTGTCCCTGAGCCGCTCCGCGACCTCGAATGTTGGTGTGATGTAGACATTGGATCCGGGGCTGACCACTTTTTCAATCCCGATGATCGGAATCGAGACCAGTTCACGGGTTGCACGGATATTGGCCGGGCCGTTGATTCTGACGCCGACGGCGCCATTCCGCTCGGCGGCGAGAGCCATGGCGCTGATCACCCGTGGATCGTTGAGTGGGGAATCCGCTGGCGCCTGGCAGGAGACGATCAGTCCCCCGCGTAAAGATTCGATTTTGTTGTTCATGATTTGACGCTGGTCTCCGTGAGCCTTTCAAGCATTGCAGGTGTGGCGCTGATTCCAACCCCGCGGTAAGCGAGCAGCAGGGCGCCGATATCGGGGCCGAATCGTGGCGGTGAAATGACGGCGTCGGCCAGTGTTTTCGTCACCTCGCGCTCGAAGCTCTTCAGTAGTCGGCGATTTCTGAATACTCCGCCACCGTATGAGATTTTGAGTGGGCCGGCTTCGACTTCGAGTCGACGCGCGGTCACAACGGCGAGTGTCGCCAGCTCGCCGGCGGCCTGGTCAAGAATCTCGCGTGCGGCGCCGGCATGCCGTGCAGCGTGCCGACCGAGCACAGAGGCGAACGAGGCGAGCCGCTCGCGCGTCAGATCTCCGGCATAGCAGTCCTGGGCGATCGCCTTCAGATTCGCGTTTCCGAAATAGCCAAGCAGGAGCGGCTTCAGGTCGTCAGGCTCGCCGGCATCCTCATTGCGGAGTGCGTGGCGGAGAGCTTCACGGGCGATGCCAAAGGCGCTGCCTTCATCACTGAACAGATAGCCGTGTCCGCCAACGCGGACGAAGCGGCGGGAGATGGTTCGGTCGCCGGCCGTGGGGACGAGAGCTTCACCACAGGCGACTGAACCAGTTCCGGCGAGGACAATGATTCCGGTCGCCCCGGCCAGTGCGCCCGCCAGCGCGCCGGGAGCGTCGTGGCCAACCACAAGATGCTTCGCCCGAACAATCTCGTTGACGATCGCAATCTTCTCCTCCGGCTCGCCTGTCAGCGCAAGGTGGGCTGAGGCGAAGCTCAGACGCGCCGGGTTGAGACCGGCCATGGCTGCCGCCCCGCCGATTGAACCGTTGACCGCGCCGATCAACCGTTCGCGCCCACCCGGTTCTCGCGTGTGATTTGACGGCCCCGCTCCACCTCTTCCAAGTATTCGTCCACGTCCGTCGGCGATCAGCGCCGTGGTGT
>JBEIMN010000592.1:0-2469 GCA_040378705.1 Acidobacteriota bacterium | reverse complement strand
GCGGAGTCGCTCATCCGGCGGACGGAGCAGCTCAAGTTCGATCTTGAATTCATCGTCCTTGGCGAATCGAATTCTGATACCTTCGTCCGCTGGTGCGAGCGGAGAGGTCGTGGCATCGTCCTCCAGGCGGTCCCGATCGATGCCTCTGCAATCCTCAACGACCGGCTCTTCAGCGAGACGCAGACGGTTATTCTGACCTCGGCGACCCTGACCAGTAATGGCTCCTTCGACTTTATCCGTTCCCGACTTGGGATTGAGAATGCGGTCGAGATGGTGGCTGAATCGAATTATGATTACGAGAATCAGGTGCTGCTCTATCTTCCACCGCGAATGCCTGATCCCCGCGAGCCGACATTCGCGGCAGCGGCAGCGGAGGAGATAGTCCAGATTCTGCAGGCTTCGAGCGGGAGGGCCTTCGTGCTCTGCACCAGTTCAGCGCAGATGACCAACCTGCGTCGACTGGTTGAACCGCAGATCGATTTCCCGGTCTTCATGCAGGGTGATGGCTCGAACTCCGGCATTCTCGATCGCTTTCGTAAGACACCACACGCGGTGCTCTTTGCGACGGCTGGATTCTGGCAGGGGGTCGATGTCCGTGGCGAGGCGCTCTCGTGCGTGATCATCGACAAGCTGCCGTTTGCCGTACCTTCCGATCCGGTTGTCGCCGCCCGGCAGCGGTTCATCGACCAGCAGGGAAGGAGCAGTTTTGGTGAGTACTCAATCCCGGCGGCGGTCATCGCGCTGAAGCAGGGAGTGGGACGCTTGATTCGCAGCGCCTCCGACCGTGGAGTCCTCTCGATTCTCGATCCGCGTCTCGTTACCAAGTCTTATGGGCGGGATTTTATGCGCAGCCTTCCGCCGTGCCGAATCACGCGCAAGATCGGTGATGTCGAGCTCTTCTTCGGTGCCGGACAGAGGACGCCCGATGACTACCCCGGTGACTACCCTGATGATTACCCTGATGATTACTCAAGTTGATGATAGTGATAAGGTGAAGGGCGGGGCGGCGAGCCGTCGGCGAAAGGTTCGCGCCATCTGCCTCGGACTGCTGCTGGCGCTCTGGTGCCACCAACCGGTTCGTGCACAGAGTAACACGGATCTGGCCGCTCTGTGTAGCGAGGGACTTGATCTGCTGGTCAGGTACCTGCGGATCGACACGACAAACCCGCCCGGGAATGAGGTCGCCGCGGCACGTTTCTTTGCCGATATCTGCCAGCGGGAAGGAATCGAGCATCGTCTGTTTGAGTCGGCTCCGGGGCGGGGCATCATCTGGGCTCGTTTGGCCGGCGATGGTTCACGTCGACCGCTCATCCTGCTCAACCATCTCGATGTCGTCCCGCACAGTCCCGAATTCTGGTCGATTCCCGCCTTTGGCGGCCAGACGCGGAGTGGTTTCATTTACGGCCGTGGCGCGCTCGACATGAAGTCACTCGCCATTGCGCAGTTCGTTTCGATGCTGGCTTTGAAGCGGTCAAAGTCACGGCTGGCGCGGGATGTCATCTTTCTGGGAACGGCGGATGAAGAGGCGGGGGGCGAGTTTGGGGCGGGTTGGTTCGTCAAAAATCATCCTGAACTGCTGGGTGACGCCGAGTATCTTTTGAATGAAGGGGGCGGCAACGTCACCACTCCGGATGGGCGACTGGTCGCGGTTGGGCTCTCGCCGGCAGAAAAGAGTCCGGCCTGGCTCAAGTTGACGGCAGTTGCAGAGCCTGGTCACGCCTCAGTCCCACGGTCAGACTCTGCGGTCAATCGTCTGGTGCGGGCGCTCGGCCGGCTGATGGATTACAGTCCACCGTTGCGTCTGACAAGGATCGTCGAGCAATCCTTTCAGTCTTTCGCTCCGATACTCGGTGAGCGTGATTCCACGCGGTACGCCGCCTTTGGCGAATCGCTTCGTGATCCATCCTTCCTTCGGGCAATCGAGGCCGATCCGTCGACTCGTGCCCTGCTCCACAATACGATCTCGGTCACCATGCTCGAGGCGGGTAGCAAGGTTAATGTCATTCCACCGCTCGCGGTCGCACGCCTCGATACACGACTTGTTCCGGGGCAGAAACTTGATGAGTGGATCGCGGAACTGGCGTCGATCATTCGGGATGAGCGGATTACGATCGAGCCTTTTATGGCCTTTGAAGCGACCGAATCGCCTCTCGACACCGAGCTTGCAAAGAGATTGCAGGAGGCCGTCGGACGCCGCTTCCCAGGTGTTATCGTCACCTATCCCGTCATGGCCGGGTTCACCGACAGCCATTACTTTCGCCGCCTCGGCATCAGGAGTTATGGTTTCTCACCCTTCTTCGCGCCGCAATCACAACTCGGCACCGGGTACCACGGTAATGACGAGCGAATCGGTGAGAAGGCTTTCTCTGATGGGGTAGAGATTTTTTACCAGGTTTTGTGGTCGATCGTCCGCGCAGACTGATCGCCCATCAACTGTTGCCAGGCCAGAATTATTGTTAAGCCAGAATT
>JBEIMN010000591.1:0-2478 GCA_040378705.1 Acidobacteriota bacterium | reverse complement strand
GCAGGAGACGAGCGTCGAATCGAGTTCATTGATCAGGCAGGCAAGACGCCCGTTTCGATGAAACGCGATGTGGCGCGGTCCGGCTCCCGGCCGCGTCGCAAAGAATGGGGGATCGTTCGGCTCGAGCGTGCCGGCTTTTCCATCCCAGCGATAGACCATGACGCGGTCGAGCCCAAGGTCGACCGCGAGAACCCATTTCCGGTCAGGAGTGACGAGAATGCAGTGGGCCCGCGGCCCCGATTGACGCTGCGGATCGGCCCCACGGCCCTGGTGCTGCTCGAAATCCGTCGCCGTTCCGAGTATTCCGGCAGGGCCGAAGGGGACGACAATCACATTACCACCGCTGTAGTTGGCGGCGAGGACGTGCCGGCCGTCCGGCGTGGCTTCGACATAACAGGGCGAGGCTCCACGCGTTCCCACCTCGTTCAGGCGGCGAAGGGCCGCCGTTCGCGGATCGATCGCAAAGGAGGTTAGGCCTCCACCCGGCCGGCCGCTCATCGTGCTCACTTCGTTGGCGGCGTAGAGGAAACGTCGATTCGGGGCAATGGCCAGATACGAAGGATTGACCGTCTCGGCCACCAGCTCGGGCAAAGACAGCTCCCCGGTCGCCATATTCATCCGCAGAAGCTGGATCCCCTTGCTGCCGGCGCTGGTATAAGTTCCGACATAGATCAGACCTCGCTCTGCCGCCATCACGCCACTCCCGCTGAGGATCGGCATTCCGACCGCCGCCATTCCGACCATCCGCATCACTTCACGCCGCTTCAGATTTATAGCCATTCGCGTCCTCCCCTGTCCTGACTTTACTGAGACTACGGACCAGAGCTATTGAATAATCCTGGTCGCCTGATGGGCAACCATCCGCCACTTGCCTTTCATCTTCGTGTAAAAATGGAGATAGCGCGCATTGGTGTTGTTGACCGTCGCGCCGGAGACCGAATTGACACGCCAGTGGCAGGTAACGATCGCCGCGTCGCCGAAGATCTGCACCTTGATCTCGTCGCGGGTCATGCTCTTGTAGACGGATTTGCCCAACCTGAGGTTTTCAATGTAGGTCGTCTTGTCATCGACGCTGCCATTTGAATGTGTATAGATCATGGAGTCCGCATAGATACGGTCGAGGGCTTTGACATCGGCCGTAACCAGCGCGTCCTGCCACTCCTGTTCGACGCGCAGAACCGCTTCGCGGGCAGAATCGGTCGCGCCCTGGGCAGACGTGGAGGAACCGGAAACGATCGAAATTCCCAGTAGTGGCAAAAACATTAGTGAGATGGTGAAGAGATGCATAAGGCTCCTTTGATCAGGCAGTTTCGTTGAGAAGAAGGTCTTCATAGCTGTCGCGCCGTCGAATCACCTCGACTGAGCCGTCAGCTTCGACCAGCAGCGTCGCCGGGAATGGGCGACCATTGTAGGCAGTCATCTGTGAGATGGTGTAAGCGCCGGTATTGAGCATGGCGATCACCTCTCCGACCCCTGTCCCTTCCGGCAGCAGCCGGCGATCGGGCAGGTGGTGGTCACCGTGGAGATCGAAGTAGACATCGCCGCCATCGCAGAGCGGGCCGGCCATGCGGTACGGGGTGGCGTGCGGCTCGCCGGCGCGCGAGGCATTGACCGTGTGGTAATACCATTGATACATGACCATCGAGAGCATGAGGTTGTAGCCGGCATCTGTCAGCACCCACTCCTCACCCGTCTCCGGACGGAATTTCGAGTTGCGGATAGTGGTGAGCAGTGTCACGGCATCGGCGATGATCGCACGGCCGGGCTCCATGACGATCTCGAGCTCTTCGAGAAGTTCGAGCGCGCCGGCATCCGCGGCGGTCGAGCGTACCGCATCGAGTGTCTGCTTCATCATCTCGGCGGCAGTCAGCGAGGCTCCGAGCATAACCCGCTCATCGACACTGATCTCCTCTGCCTGCGAGCGATCACGAAGATAGTTGACCGGTATGCCGCCACCGATATTGATATGCTGAAGGCGGTGCCCGGTCTCGCGATGGAGGCGAAGCAGGTGCTCCCACATCGCCGAGAATGCCTGGATGTATGGCTCCGGATCAGGCGTCTGCGAACCGACGTGGATGTGAAGCCCGACCAGGTTGATCAGCTCCGGCCGATCGAGTGCCCGGCGCATCATATCCCACGCCTGTGAGGGTGAGACTCCGAATTTTGAGGTGTAGAGGGCCGTCTGGAGCCCGGCATGCGAACGCGTCCCAACTCCGGCCACCAATCGGACGGTCACGTTGGCCCGCTTCCCAAGACGGGCGGCGACCTTCTCTACCAGCTCCAGCTCAAAGGGAGAGTCCAGATTTATCGTATAGATGCCGGCATCGATCGCTTCCGCGATCTCCTCCTCGGTCTTCGAGATACCATTCATCTCGATCTGATCGGGACGGAAGCCGGCCCGCAGGGCACGAAAGAGCTCACCACCCGAATTGACCTCGACATCGATCCCCGCTTCCCTGACTACACGCAATACCCCCT
>JBEIMN010000590.1:0-2480 GCA_040378705.1 Acidobacteriota bacterium | reverse complement strand
CTGGGCCGGGCGGTGGCCGGAGATTCGGACTCGTTTGGCAGGCTTTACGACCGGTGGCATTCGACGGTCTATCGATTCGCGCTTCGGATGTCGGGAATGCCTGCCCTCGCGGAGGATGTGACGCAGGATGTCTTCATCGCTCTTCTCAATGATGGTGGACAATACGAAGGGCGCGGAAAGTTTTCGTCGTACCTGCTCTCGATCGCTCGTCACCGGACGTTGTATCGACTCCGGCAGGAGAGGCGGTTCACCTCAATCAGCCAGGCCACCGATGATCAGAGTGATGACATCATCGGTAACTACGATTTTGAGCAATTTTCCCTCGATTCAAGGTTCGAGGTGGTCGGCAACCCACTCTCTGATGTGACGCGAAGCGAGGTGGTCGCGATAGTGCGCCAGGCGGTGATGGCCTTACCGCTCCGTTACCGGGAGGTAGTTCTGCTCTGTCACCTCCACGAACTGAGTTATGCCGAGACGGCTGAGATCACCGGAGTCACCATTGGCACGGTCTGCTCTCGCCTCTACCGGGCGCGGGATCTGCTGGCACAGCGGCTTCAGCGGCTGAAGAGTGGAGTGGAATCCAGAACCCGCGTCAATTCGGGTGAGGGTAAGCGATGAATGATGAGCAATTCGACAATAGATTCGAGAAGCGATTCGATAAGCGATTTGATAACCGATTCGATGACCGGCTGAGCGAGGCATTGGAGGAACTGGCCAGGGATGACCGGGGCAGTGAGCCTTCAGCAGAGACCAGCGTGGTGATGCGTCAGCGTCTCATGGCCGAGTTTGCGCGCCGCCAGGTGGCGGTGGCTCCGCGGCAGACCAGACTGAGCCAGTTCCGGCGTCGGATGTCGGTAATGCCCCCGATGTCGTCCCGGTTAGTCTCCCGTGTCGTAATGGCAGGGGGCGCGACCCTCATCGCGACGATCCTGTTCTTCTCAATTCGTGGCTGGCGCGACGCCGGCTCTCAGCCCCCATCGGGGGAGCATTCCAGTCGTCAGTCCGTTGCCGCAGTCGAATCCGGAGTTCTGCCGCAGGCCGGTGGACAGTCGAATCAGATGCAGCTATTGCCCGGGCCGGTGGTTCGGGCTTACGACAGGCGAGTCGGGGATGAATCGGTGGATGATGAATCGTTTCCCGATCCCGAACAGCTAAATTTCCACGATTCGGAGTACCTTTTCCATATCAGCGTATCGGCGGCCGATCTCGCCGCCTTTGGCCTGATGGAGATGGAATATGATCACCTGGAAGGGCAGGAGCCAGGTCATGATCCCGATCGGGTGATCAAAGCTGAAATTCTGATGGCGGATGATGGTATGGTCCGTGCAGTGTTCGTTAAACCAGGTTATCGACAAAAGCCAGTTACCACTCTCAGATTCTGAAATAAGATCACAATCGACACTTGATGATATTGAATGGCGTTCAGTTAATATTGAATTAGTATTGACTTGAATTGAACTAAATTGAACTGAACCAGATTGAAAGGACGGCTAATGAATAGAAGACTCGCGTCAATGACAGTTTTGCTGATGCTTCTCCCGATTTTCGTCTTACCGACTGCGGCTCAGGGATGGCGCAGAGGCGCTCGTGGGGGCTGGCAGGGCCCGACGATGCCGCAGGGGCAACCGAATGGCCAGTGGGGCCGCGGCCCCGCCGGCAAGGGAGGGCAAAATGGTGCTGAATTTCGCCCGGGTGGCAGAGTTGTCACTGGAGCTCCTTATTCTGCCGTGGCGGTGACGGAGCGTGTCCAGACCCTTGGCGATGGGACAAAGCTTGTCCGGAAGGGGACGGCGACCATTTATCGTGATTCCGAGGGACGGATCCGGCGCGAGCAGGCGGCCGGCAAGATCAGTCCATTCGGCCGGGATGTCGATATTCCCTCGACGATCTTCATCAGTGACCCGGTGGCAGGATTCGCCTACACGCTCTACCCCGGGACGAAGACGGGCGTGAAGCGACCACTTGGCAGGCCACTTGGCAGGCCAAGTGGCAGTGGTGAGGCTCAGGCAGCCACGTCTCCCAGACCGGAGCAGGCGAGACGTGAACAGGGAACGAGAACACCAGGAACACCGTGGGAAAAAGCCGCCCGGGGAGCGGATGGGACTGGTGATGGAAACCAGACCCGGCGCGAAGATCTTGGTCGCCAGACGATGGAGGGGCTGGGCGTCGATGGTGAGCGAGTCGTGACGACCATTCCGGTCGACCGGATTGGAAATGACCGGCCGATCGAGATCGTCAGTGAGCAGTGGAAGTCGCCGGATCTGCGGACGCTGGTGATGAGTCGCCGTGTCGACCCGCGTTTTGGGGAGAATACATTTCGCCTCACAAACATTGAGCGTGCAGAGCCGGCCGCGACGCTCTTTGTCGTTCCGGAGGATTATGTGATTACGAGTGGGCGTCCCGGTGCTGGCCCGATGGGCCAGATGAATCCGATGGGCCCGATGAGGCGGCAACCGGGTCGAGGCGGGCGACCAGGGCCG
>JBEIMN010000589.1:0-2490 GCA_040378705.1 Acidobacteriota bacterium | reverse complement strand
GTCCGCATGTCCGTCCCCGGCGGAGAGCCGCTTTTAGATAAAACGGAGCGGAGAGACTGCTGTCAGAGCTGGGCCTGGTGCTGCATCTGCTGAGTGCCCACCGTGAAAGGTGAAGACACGCGGGCCGGAGGCGTGGGCTGGGTGCGCGGACCTCCGGTCCGCATGTCCCCGGCGGAGAGCCGCTTTGAGATAAAACGGAGCGGAGAGGCTGCTGTCAGAGCTGGGCCTGGTGCTGCATCTGCTGAGTGACCACCGTGAAAGGTGAAGACACGCGGGCCGGAGGCCCGCTCACAGAGGATTTCCACCCGCAAAGTGCGATCGCCCTGATTCGATGGTTCTGGATGGCCGCATCCACACCGTCTTCGCTTGACAAATCGGATGTTTTAATGTCGCCCCGCCGACAATTCAGGGAATTGCAGCGGGTGATCCCCAATTAGTGCCAGGTAATGCCTAAAAATACTGGAGCCGGCTTCAATGGCAGAACTTCTTAGTGCCGAAAATCTGACCAAATCCTTTGCTGGTGTTCAAGCCCTGCGCCGTGGAGCCATCGACCTGCGTGCCGGGGAGATTCATGCCCTGGTTGGTGAGAATGGTGCCGGCAAGTCGACCCTTATCCGCATCATCGCTGGGGCGCTCTCCCCGGACTCGGGAAGCCTGACGATTGGCGGTCATCCGGTCACGGAGTTTTCACCCGTCGCGGCGCGCGAGCTTGGCGTATCGGTCATCTACCAGCAACCGGCACTCTTCCCGGATTTGACGGTCATCGAGAACCTTGCCCTCGGCCTCGAGAGCCCGAGCCTCTGGCGGCGGATCGACTGGACGGCACGCCGCAAACGTGCCGTTGAACTGCTTGACCGTGTTGGGGCGGTGATCGACCCCGACTCCATCGTCAGCAGCCTCTCGATGCCGCAGCAGCAGCTTGTCGAGATTGCACGTGCCCTCGGTCGCTCGGCGCGCATTCTGATTCTTGACGAACCGACCGCTTCACTCTCCGAAAGGGAGGTCGGGAACCTCTTTCGAATCCTGCGTGAACTCCGCCGACAGGGGCTCGCGATCGTCTATATTTCACATCGAATCGAAGAGATCTTCGCGCTTGCCGATCGGGTGACGGTGCTTCGCGATGGTGAGACCGTTCTGACGGAATCTATCGATCAGACCGATCGTGTCTCGCTCATCAGGATGATGGTCGGTCGCGAGATCGAAGCGGTCTTTCCGAAGCGCGAGGTGGCGATCGGCGAAACCATTCTGCGTGTCGATAACCTCTCCAGCTCCGCCGCCGGTCTCAGTAATATTTCGCTGGAGTTGCGAACGGGCGAGATTCTCGGTCTCGCGGGTCTGGTCGGCGCCGGAAGGTCTGAACTTGCACGGTGCCTCTTTGGTCTCCATTCAATTGACGCCGGCTCGATCTGGATCGGGGGGGAGCAGAAAGAGAGCCTGATCCACTCTCCGGCTGACGCGATTGAGGCCGGTATCGCCTATGTTCCAGAGGATCGACGTCGCCACGGTGTCATACAGGAGCTCTCGATCGTTCGCAATGGCTCCCTCGCCGTCCTCCCGCGTCTGACCAGACGGGGTCTGCTCGACCAGGTACGGGAGCGTCAACTCGCCGCCTTCTATGCCGAACGTCTGCGCCTGCGGGCAGATACCCTCTACGCCAACGTCTCAACCCTCTCCGGGGGCAATCAGCAGAAGGTCGCCCTTGCCCGATGGCTGGCAACAAACCCATCAATTCTGATCCTTGACGAACCGACGCAGGGTATCGATGTCGGGGCAAAGGCGGAGATTCACCGCCTCATGGGCGAGCTGGCCGCGACCGGGATGGCCATTCTGATGATCTCTTCCGAACTTCCGGAGATACTTGGCATGTGCGACCGGATTGCGGTCATGCGTGGCGGTCGCATCAGCGCGACGCTCGAACGATCCGAAGCAACACCGGAAAGGATTATCTCCATAGCTCTTGGTACTCACGGCAGCCACGATCTGTCCACTCAGGATGGCGCGGGAAACCTCCGGGGCGGCACGTAATCGAGTTGGCCCAGGTCATCTGGGCCCGAGTCATTTAGCATGACGATGGGGATCGCCCTCTTCCAGTGCAAGGTTCTCCGGCCAGGCAAGTTCGAATCCCTGGCTGACAAGCGTCCGCTGAAAATCGGCAAGCAGGCGCGGCGTGTTCCGAACCTCGCGTGGCGTTCGCCGGTTTTCGAGACAAAACGCCGCCAGCGCTCCCGCTGCTTCACCAATGTTCCATTCCACCGGATGGACGCGGTAACATCCATTGGTGATGTGCGTCGTTCCGATATTCTTACCAGCCGGCAACAGGTTCTCCATCCGCACCGGGATCAATGCTCCAAGCGGAATCTGGAAGGGAAGTGATTCGACATCGATATAGTTGTCGCCGCCGGTCGAAGGGTGAAGGTCGATCCGGTAGTATCCGATCCCGACCGAGTCGGAGTATCTCTCCCCGCGCTCTGATCCGGGTCCCTCTCGGGG
>JBEIMN010000588.1:0-2492 GCA_040378705.1 Acidobacteriota bacterium | reverse complement strand
GTCTGCAGTTCAATGCGCATTACACCTGGTCGAAGCAGATCGAGATGAGCAACTACAATGCGCAGAGCAATAATGGCTACGGCGACAGCAATGCGAACTATTTCTCCAATATCAGGCCCGACCTGTACAAGACGAATCGGAAGGTGTCGACCAACGACATGCCGCATCGGTTCGTTACATCGTGGGTTTATGATCTGCCGGTTGGGACGGGTCGTCTGCTTGATCTGAAGAACGGTCTCCTCAACTCCGTGATCGGGGGATGGCGGATTGCCGGATCGGCGACGATCCAGAGCGGACTGCTGTCGCAGATCTCCGGTGGCGGCACCAATTCGATCAATGGGCTGCCGGATCTGGTCAA
The DNA here is from genome assembly GCA_040378705.1 of Acidobacteriota bacterium. GTDB lineage: Bacteria > Acidobacteriota > Blastocatellia > RBC074 > RBC074 > CAIOZW01. Next base: position 2,134 of record JBEIMN010000588.1, on the reverse strand, counting down.
CGGGGCCTCTTTCGAGGTGCCGAAGGAGTTGCAGAAGTGGTATGACGGGAAGACCACGGTCACGCTCCCAAGCGGGAGAGTCATTACTCCGTGCAATCGTTGTTTCCTGAAGTACAACATCGACGCCTTTGGCGGCCGTGTCGTCGCGGGCCCGAATGGAACTCAGATCGCCGATCTCTTCTGGTACGGAACGGCGGCGGCGGGATATTCGGGAATTCGTTCGCCGCGGACGTGGAGCAGCAACATGTCGCTCGAGAAGACTTTCCGCTTCCGTGACCGTTATTCAATCGAGATATCGGCCCAGGCGAGCAACGTCTTCAATAACACACAGCTTCGCGGCGGCATCAACACCAGCCTCGGGGCGACGGTCCTTCCGAACACTGTGTCGTCCAATCCGACACAGAATCTGAAGGTCGGGCAGTTGCAGAACTCCGGATCATTTGGAACCTACGGTCAGTCGGCGTATGATCCACGGCAGATCGAAATGGTCATGAAGTTCCGGTTCTAGGAACGGCGCAGCACAGGCTGGAGTCCACCGGTCCGGCAGATCAGAGTTGCAGTGATTAGCTTCACGACGACTTTGATCTGCCGGATCTGTGGACTTTTTTGATTTTGACGGGTTGAAGGCAGGATAAAGAGAGATGGAATTACTGATATTTTTGGCAGCGATAGCGGCGGGGATGCTCAATTCGATTGCCGGGGGCGGGACACTGATCACCTTTCCGACGCTGATACTGGCGGGGCATGCGCCGATCGTTGCCAATGCGACCAACGCGCTCGCGCTCGTCCCGGCGGGGTGGAGCAGCATGTTCGGGTACCGGGCGGCACTGCGTGAGATGCCGCGCCGATTTACGGTGCTCGTCATTCCGAGCGCGATCGGCGGAGGTGTTGGCGCGGTCCTGCTGCGCCTGACACCGCCGCCGACCTTCGATCGGCTGGTCCCGTTCCTGATCATCTTCGCGACCGTCCTCTTTATGCTTCAGGGAGTGGTTCAGCGCTGGCTCCGGACGAGCGATGTCGGGCATCACCCGGTGACGACGAACTGGCTTGTCGGCGCCTCCTTCTACCAGTTTGTCGTTGGTATTTATGGCGGATATTTCGGCGCCGGAATGGGGATCCTGATGCTGGCGGTGATGGGAATGATGGGGATGGCCGACATTCACCAGATGAACGGATTGAAGAATCTGATCGGATCGTTCATCAACCTGATTGCCTCCCTCTACTTCATCTATTCGGGGCTGATCGACTGGCCGACGGCCGGGCTGATGTCGATCGGATCGATAATTGGCGGGTACGCGGCAGCCGGAATCGCGCGGCGACTGAGCCAGACAATGGTGCGCCGGGTCGTCATCCTGATCGGATTCGGAATGGCATTGTCGCTCTTCCTGCGGCAATAGCAGTTGCAGCCGGATCAATGACCACGCATCGGCAGTCTGCACGATCTTCCGATTTTCAGTGCTGCCTGAAGATCATTCCTCGTGATCCTCCTCGCGGTAGGCCTTAAGTTTATTGTGAAGCGTCTTGAGGCTGACCTCGAGAAGTTCGGCGGCGCGAGTCTTGTTGTTATTGGTCTTGATTAGTGTTCGGAGGATCAGTTGCCGCTCAGCCTCATCGAGGGAGATGCCGACGGGCAGGGTGACCGTGTCCTGGTTGCGGTGAGTCAGTCCGTCGAACATCTGCGGGGAGAGATGCTGTTTCTCGATGCGCTGCCCATCGCAGATGATGACGGCGTGTTCGATGATGTTGCGAAGTTCGCGCACATTTCCGGGCCACGGATGGCGGGTGAAGAGTTCCAGCACCTCGGGTGAGATGAGTCTTGCCGGCCGGCTGTGGCGGGCGCTCAGCTCCCTGATCATAAATTCGGAGAGGAGCGGGATGTCTTCGCGCCGTTCACGGAGAGGGGGCAGCTTGATGTGGATGACGTTGAGTCTGTAAAGCAGATCCTCGCGCAGTTCACCACGGCGAACTGCCTCGTGTGGATCCTTGTTGGTAGCGGCGAGGACGCGAACATCGACCGCGACCTCCTTCGGGCTTCCAAGCCGGCGAACCTTCCGTTCTTCGAGGACGCGGAGGAGCTTGGCCTGGAGCATTGGGGGCATCTCTGCGATCTCGTCAAGGAAGAGCGTCCCGGTAT
>JBEIMN010000587.1:0-2500 GCA_040378705.1 Acidobacteriota bacterium | reverse complement strand
TAGTGGATGCGGAAGATAGATGTTCAGGGGCCGGGAGCCCGGTATCTGCCATAAAAGTGCGGACAATGGCAAATACCAGGCGAGGTACCAATCAGACTGGAGAAGCGAATCCGCTGTCTGGGCGTCTGGGCGTCTGGGCTAGTCGTTATCCTTATCCCTGACCACTTTGGCGGCCGACTTCTTCTCTTTCTCCTTCTCTTTCTCGAGTCGCTTTCGTTCCTTCTGTTCGATGTAGGGAACGCGCCGAATCATGGCCGACTTGACCTTTGAGTTGTCGAACTGGAAGCGGGGATCGATCTCGATGAAAGCTTCATCACGAAGTTTTGCAAGGTAGGTTTCGATCTGCTTCTCCGACTTGAGATTGACAAGGTAGCGCCCGATCGCATCCTGAACCTTCTCGTCTTCATAGGGAAGCGCACCCGGATCCTTTCGCTGGTCAACGCGGAAAATATAGTATCCATTTTCCAGCTTGACCGGGTCAGTGATGGTTCCGGCGGCAGCCTTTTCAACGGCCTGCCTGACGTTGGGAGCAAGATCTGGAACCTTGATCACGCCGATCAGTCCCTTATTCTTCTTGCCAAGGTCATCATCGGAATAGCGTTCAGCAAGGGCCCCGAAGTCAACGGCTCCGCCGCGTGCCTGCCGGAGTATCTCCTGTGAGGTCTCAGCGGCGCGGGCCGGATCCTTACCAAAGGCGACAAAGATTCGGCTGAGAGTGATCTCGGACGGTTCAGTGAAGAACTCCATGTTCTTATCGTAGGCGTCACGCTTCTCCTTCTCGGTCAGTTGCTGATAGACACGGCCATAAACCTCGCGACTGATCACCGCATCCTTGGAGAAGTTCTCGGACATTATCCGTTTGACCTCGTCGATATCGAAGTTGGCCTCGCGCATCTTCTGCGTGAGACATTCGAGCGACTCGCAGTTGTTCTCCTTCATCATGCGGAGAAGCTGCTGGTTGACCTGCGCATCGACATTGATCGAGAGATCCTTGGCGCGTTGGGCAAGGAGTTGCGTATTGATGAGTTCGTCGAGAATCCGTGGCTTCCACTCGTTGAACTTCTTTTCGAGTTCGTCGCCCTTGAGCCCCTGCTTTTTAAGCTCTTCGAGGACATCTCGTTGTGAAGATTCGAAGGAGGAGCGCATGATCACGCCGGTATTGACCCGGGCGATTACTTCATCGACCAGATTTGCGTCGGGCTCCTGTGCGCGAACGACCGTCGCGCCCAAAAAATTGAGTGTACAGAAGACGAGGGCCAGGGGGAGGAGTGTCTTCATTCTGTTCATCGTTCCACCTTTCCGGAAAATACCGGGAGTTTGCCCGACTGTTCGGGCGGAGCCGACTGTTCGGGAGGAGCCGAATGTGCGGGAGGTGATGGATACCGGACGCGCTGGAGCCGGGTCGCAAACCTCACGAAGAATCGGATTAGAGAGATTACGAGGTCGGAAATTTACCACGATAGGAGAATCCGAGCCGATCGCGATAGATTCTGATCCTGGCAGCTTCCACCAGCCGCTGGTTGAAGGCATCGATAAGTGCCTGTTTCTTTTCACTGAGCAGGCGGGTTTCGATCTCCTGCCTGACCTTTTCCAAAGGCAGGGGTTCCGCACGCTGCTCAAGCTTGAAAATATGATAACCGAAGTTGGATTTGACGACCCGGCTGATCGACCCGACCTTAAGCGGGGTGATTGCCTGCTCGAGTGGCGGAGGGAGCTGATCTGCTTCGTAGTAGATTAGTCCGCCACGAGCGGCCGTGGGAGCATCAGAGTACTCTTTGGCGAGGACCGCGAAATCATCCGGCTTCGCCAGTGCCTGGCGGTAGAGCTTCTGTGCCTCCGGCTCTTCATAAACCCTGATTTCGCGAACATAGAATCCGTTACGTCGATCATACTCGGCGCGATGGGCGGCAAAGTCTGCTTCGATATCCGCCTGGCTGACCTGGACATTGTTAAGGAGCTTCTTGTTGTAGAAGGTCATCGTCAGCAGGTCATCGCCAATCTCGAACCGGCGTTCAGTGCTCTGGAGAGTCGTCTGGTTCTGATCGGACCCCTCGGTGGTCGTCTGCTTGTACTGGGACTCGAGGTCCCGGCTGATCTCTTCGTCAGTTGGAACAATATTCTGATTCTGGGCTTCACGGACGACCAGTTGCCGCTGGATGAATTCATCGAGGAGGCTGCTGCGCTGAAGATCGAGGTCGACCTGGCTCGAGGCAATGTCGGAGAGTCTTCCCTTGATGAAGCGGTCAAAGGCCGAGGCGTGAACGGGATCGCCATTCAATTCGACAATGACCGGTGTCGAATCGCTCTGATCGGGGCCGGACTTGAAAAAGCGGCAGCCGGTCATGACCAGCGACAAAAAGACGCCGGTGGTGATTACTGCCAGAGTCATCAGCGAACCCGCCGGCAACCGGTGCAGTTTTTGTGCTCTCTTTTGTAACTCTGATGCTGGTCGCATATGCAAGATTCGGATTCTACGACGGGCGGGGGGGGGACGTAAAGG
>JBEIMN010000586.1:0-2504 GCA_040378705.1 Acidobacteriota bacterium | reverse complement strand
GATATCATGTCCTACACGCCGAGCATCACGACGGGAGTGGTCAACCGTTTCGATACGACGGACGTTACCTACCTCCGTCAGATTGGAAATGGCCGCCTCGATCTGACCGTCGATGAGTTTTCACTCTACGCCCAGGATGCGTGGCGAGTCCGGTCGAATCTGACGATCAATTACGGACTCCGTTGGGAGGGTCAGTTCAACCCGGCGCCGGAAGCAACCAACAAGATTCTGATGGACAAGGTTCGCGGCTTTAAGTTCCCGTCGGGCCACGTCGTCGATCCGTCATACATTCCTGATGCCGCCGCGCAGTTTGGGCCGCGCCTTGGGCTGGCGTGGGATCCGACCGGCAAGGGCAAGACGGTGGTTCGCGCCTTCACCGGCACCTACTATGCACGGACGCCGATGCTTCTCTTTGCTGCTCCGCTCAACAATTTCCGTGAGACGCCGGGTGATCTCTCGGTCCAGTTGCCGTTCCGGGTTCCGGTTGGCAATCCGAACACCACCGTCTACAAGCAGTTGAAGCTGATCGGGATCGATCTCAACAACTTTACGCTCGACAAGCTGCCCACGCTTACCTCGCAGCAGGTTCAGTCGATTGCCGGCGCGCTTGGTCTGACGGGATTTGATCCGTTCTCAGGGGCCCAGCCGATCACCATGTCGAACGACTTCAAGAATCCGAAGTCGTATCAGTTTGGTGGTGGCGTCGAACACGAGTTCTTCAGAGGCTTAACGGTTGGCGCTGATTACAGCCAGGTCAACACCTTCTACCTCCAGCGGAACCGTGAACTGAACATTCCGACGCCGGGAGTGCTGGCGGGTGACGTTGCGCTGCGCCCCTTCTTCGGGCTCCGTGGAGCGACGGGCCGTGCGGCAATCGCGCGTCCGATTCCGACCCTTGGCAGCATTCAGATTCGCGAATCGACCGGCCGTTCGGTCTATCAGGCAATGACGATCCGGGCCAACTTCCGCCGGAAATTTGCCCAGTTCAACGCGTTTTATACTCTTTCACGTTCACTCTCGAACGATGACAACGAGCGTGATGCCGGTGGTATCGCTTACGAGAACGCCTATAACCTGGCGCCCGAGTTCAGCTTTTCACGACTCGATCGCCGTCACCAGTTCGTTGCCAACACGGTTATCTTCCTGCCGCTCGGCATCGAGGCTTCAAGTGCCGTTCGACTTCGTTCGGGACTGCCGATCGATGCCAGCGTCGGTTCGGATTTCAACGAGGATATCGGTGGACCAGATCGTCCGTATTCAGCGGCCGGGGTTCCTTTCAAGCGTAATGCTTTCCGCAACCTTGCCGTTTACGAGGCCGATTTCCGTGTTCAGAAGGGAATTGGGCTTGGCGATCAGCGGCGACTGATTCTTTCGGCTGAGTTCTTCAACCTCTTCAATCTTGAGAACATTCAGCTTAGTGGTGCACAGGTTACCAACTACTGCGCGGCGCCGATCGCCCGTGATTGCGGATTCTCTGCACCGACCAATCGTAACTTCCTCCGCGTCAAGGATGTCAATGGGAACTATCTTCTCAATAACAACCCGGGCGCGCCTTTCCAGGTTCAGATCGGAGCACGGCTCCAGTTCTAAGCCGGGGAAGTATCGACGTCTTTGTTGATTGACTAGAGGCGGCTGCCAGTTCCTTTTGGAGTTGGCAGCCGCCTCTGCTTTTGTGTGACAACACTCTGCTGGCACCGGTCTGGTCTTGAAGGTGGGTCTGAGGCGAATACTTTACTCTGTTCGGGATACTGTGCATTATTATGGGTAGGGGGGGAGTTTATTCTGTATTTGTATCATAAACTGATCGATCGGTAGGTTTGTTGATCAGGAGGATTGCCGTCAGTCGGCACCTGTGGTTGGCAAGTAGTTTGATCGGATCAAAATTATAAGCTGGCAAAACCAGCATGGATAACACACAACGGTATGGACGAGATAAAGGGTTATGAGTTCGGTGAGTTCAGGATTGATCTCAGGCAATGCCTGTTGTTAAAACACGGAGAACAGGTTCCGATCAGGCCGAAGATCTTTGACCTGCTTCTGCTCCTTGTCGAAAAGCGTGGTGAGGTCGTTTCAAAAGAGACTATCATCAGCCGAGTCTGGCCCGACGAGGTTGTCGAGGATGGTAATTTGACGCAGTGTATTCATTATCTGCGGCGCATCATCGACGATCCGAGCCAGAATGAAAGCTACATCCTGACTGTTCCGACGCGTGGGTATCTGCTCACTTCAGATATAAGGCAAGTGACTGATTGGGAGGCGGTATCTCTGCAACCTGCCCGGGAGCTTCTGGCTGCCCGGGAGCTTCTGGCTGCCCGGGGGCTTCTGGTGGATGAGATTTCACCAGCCAGCGATCGATTGGTGGTTGAGCCGGCCACCAAACTGGAAAAGTGGAGTCGCGGCAGACTATTGTTCTATGGCTCGATCGGTTTTCTGGTTGTTTGTGGCTTGATTTGGCTTGTTACCTCTCTTATCTTCAGGTCATCGATCACTAATTTGACAATTCT
>JBEIMN010000585.1:0-2525 GCA_040378705.1 Acidobacteriota bacterium | reverse complement strand
GGACCTTTTCGGTCTCCCGTCCAAATTACTCAGGTACCTGATTCCTCCGGCATGAAATGGGCCGCCATCGAGCGGGTCCAACGCTGTCGACGCTACCTCTCCTGATCCCGGCAGGACCGCCAGCGCGCCAAAAGATATCTCAAAATGGGTGGAGCCATAAGTGTCATCGTAGAATTCGCCAAAGCCCGGCCCCTCGTTATTGGTGGCAGAATAGCCTGTCACCCCACCAACCCGGCCTTGGTTCTCCAACACATAGGTATTTCCTGACGGAAAGGCGCGTAAAATATCTCCGCCAATAGCATTTGTCTGGTACAAAGCTGAATCGCCGCTGTCGGTTGACAAATTCTCAAGACCGGTCTGCATTCCTGTCCGGTCGTTGAAACCAAGGATCATCGATCCATCAATATCAAACTCAATATCCGACAAGATCGGTACCGGATACGCAATCGCCCGAGTGGTGGTATTGGTTTGCACCAGGTCAGAAAAATTGTCCGTCCAGCGATTCCACATTCGGCCCCAATTGCCTCCATACACTGGATGGGGAATTCCTTTGGGATAGGTCAGCGGGAAGTCGAGGACAGTGTCCCACGACTGCGTCGTCCAGTCTGCCGCTTCGATGTTGATTTTGTAGATTTTGGCACGCAGATCCGACCGTGTTCCGCTGCTGCCATCACAGACTCCGCCGAGGTAGATAGAACCATCGCGCACTTTGAGCCCTGACGGGCGCCACTCACCGCCGGTGCAGTTGCCCAGACTCAGCTTGGAGAGCAGATTGGCCGATGTCGGCCTTGTCGCCGGATTGGTCGGGTCGTATCCCGAGAGATCGACCGAATAGAGCTTTTTGTCGTAATAATTGACGAAGAAGAGCCGGTTCCCATCATCTGAGATGTCTATATCGCCAAGACCGACCTTTCCGATTCCCGCAAATGCTGCGACATCACGACTCGGACTGGTGCGATCTCCTGGAAGCCCGCGCGCAACATTGCTCGTCGCCCCGTCTCCGGTGAGAGGGGCCCCTCCGGCAACCGTCACCCCAAGGTCGACTACACTCCACGAATCCAGAACATTGCCCGTAGCAGTAGTCGTTGAACTGCCGGGTTTCGGGTCGATGACATAAATTCCACCAAGCCCTTTCGGCCCTGAGCCCGAATGCCGACGCAATGTCGCGGCAGCGAAGAGATGACCGGTCTGCCTTTTGTATGCCAATCCCCAGACTGCCCCGATCTCCTTCGCCGAGGCAACCGACTGCATCCCGGTCCTCACCCCGCCAGTCATGTAACGTACCCGCTGCAGACTGCTCCATTCCGCACCCTGCAGCGGGTTGCCAAAGACAAAGGACGGCGTGAGTACCCACGGATCGTTCTGACAGTAATTGGCCTGGTTGCTCAAACCAAGGTCGAGACTGCTCGAAGGCTGTGTCAGAAACTGAACCGTGCTTTTGATGTTCGTCCCGAACTTCTCCGTTCCCGTAGGCAGTCCAGTAAATTCACTTCTCACCGGGTAGCTGGCCGGCGGTATCGCCAGACAGTAACGTCCACCCTTGTCGGTAACCGCTGTGTGAACCTGTCCGGCGTTGTCATATCCTTTGACCGTTACTCCCGAGACCCCGACCAGTTCACCTGCATCTTGGATTCCGTCTCCATCCAGATCTGTAAAGACCGTCCCGCCAGTATCGTTCGCCCCACAAATCAGCGGATCACAGCTTCCAGTCCCCTCAACCGACACGCTGCTGCTGCTGCTGCTTCCCGATGTTGCCGAGATCGTCCCGCTGAAACTCGACGAAACCTCAAAAGCGACAACCTGAGGCGTGACGATTGGCGGATTGCTTGTCGTACTCGCCGCAATCGTCCTGGTCTGATTCCCTGACCCGGTCGCCAGCGTTACCGTGATCGTCGACGGATTCGCCAGTCCGCTCCACGATACCTCGACACTGATCGTTCTCTTCGACTGACCAGCCGTGTAGTAGCACTCCGAGACAGTCGGCGTAACTTCTAGCGATGTCGTCTGGGCCACTACCATGGAAACGTCGGCATCCATCTTGCTGCGGGTTGCGCTCTGCATGGAGCGAGCAGGGGGCGATACAGCCTCCTCCACGGATGGCGGGTAAAACACTGCCGCTGCCGTCGACAGAGGCAGCACCCCCACCAGCAGAGCAAGCAACATCGTGGCCAGCAATATCCGACGGATCAGGACCGAACGCTTACTTTGACGAATTGAACAATGAGGCGATGTGAATACTATTTTCATAATACTTTCTATGTCCATGACAACCATACAGACAACACACGAATGCAACTTGTTTTCCCGGCAACTACCAAGCCATCGATTTAGATCGGTACTTGAATTCAGCAGAGCCAACCGTTTGGTACAGTCAGCAATCCAATGGAACTCACACAGAATACACAGGGGTTGCCCGTGTTTTATAGTACATTTGTACTATCCTTGCTTCCCAGTACCATCGCTGATTTCAGGTTGAGAATAGCCGTCGCGCCCCGGCGGGGCGTATGAATTTAGAACAGGCGTCT
>JBEIMN010000584.1:0-2526 GCA_040378705.1 Acidobacteriota bacterium | reverse complement strand
GCCCGAGACAGAGCGTCTCCTCACCACGCATGACATCGGTCGCCCCAACCTCCGCCGGTACCGTGCGGTCCGCTCCCGACCTTACCCCGGGTACCAGAAAGAACGGCAACCCGGTGATCTCCGGAAAATGGCACTGAACTACCGCTGCCGAAATGGCGGTCAACCCCGCCGGCGCAACCAGATGCGGGATTTCTCGCAACCCGAGCGGGGAGGTGATCATCCCGGCAGCAATGATCGCCTTAGGCACCGGCTGTGGCCATTCTCCTCCATCTTCAATCCTGTGCGAACTGACACTGGCAATCGCCTCGCGCAGCGCCTCGTAGAGCTTTGCCGCCGTCCCTTCACGAGCGGTGTCCCGAACCCCGACACCCACCCGCGCCGTCGCCAGCACCTCTGCTCCTCGCAGCAGCCAGACACGTGTATTGGTCGTCCCGGTGTCGACACAGATTAAACAGTCCGAGTTATCACCTTGCATGAAATATTGTCCATCCCCTCACCGCGGTCACGCCGCATACTCGAGCGCCCGAAGACGCAGTCGCTCGAGGCTCGCCTCCCCGGTCAGCTCTCGTCCGAGCAATTCTGACCCGACTCCGACCGCCCACGCCCCGGCGCCAAAATACTGACGCGCCATCTCCGGCGTCACGCCACCTGTCGGCACGAGCCGAATCCCGCCAAGAGGCCCCTGAATCGCCCTCACAAAATCGAGCCCCAACGGCTGAACCGGAAAGAGCTTGATCGCGTCCGCTCCGGCATCGAGCGCCTCAACGATCTCCGATGGCGTGAAACACCCCGGCAATGAGACCAGTCCCAAACGCTTCGTCGCCTCAATCACCCCCCTATTCCGATTCGGCGAGACGATAAACTGGCCACCAATCCCGGCAACTCGCTCCACCTCGGCCTCCGTCAATACCGTCCCCGCTCCAATCGCCGCCATTGCCCCGTACCGCTTCGCGAGCCGCTCAATCGTCCCCAGCGCGTCCGGTGAATTGAGCGTCACTTCAACCGCTGTTATTCCCGCCCCAACCAATACCGAGACTATCTCCTCTTCCCGGCCACCAAACCCACCGCGCAGAATCGCGACTACCCGGCCCCTCCCAATCCTGTCAATATTATTGTTCATACCTGTTTCGTGAACTCCCCATCAGGACAAGCAGGGGCTGTCTCCTTCTATCTTTTAATCGCCTGAAATTAGATAACCAATCGGTAACTCATTCTCTTCAAAATGGCTTTAAAAGTAAATGAGTTTGTCACCCCACAGTCCTGGTAAACAATAGCGAATCGGCCAGTCCAAAAAGAAAAACCCCGGGCAGAGTCCACTCGAACTCCATCCGGGGTCTTGACGATCTAATCTGGCCAATTTGAACTGGCCGATTTCAACCCTCAGCCAACGCTGATCCTAGAACAGAAGCTTCAGCGCAAACTGAATCTCCCGTGCCGGATAGGCACTGTTGATCGTACCGTATGCCCCGCCGGCAATCGGAGCACCAGTCGAATCACGTCGGATGTTGTTGGCATTCGTGTCCGGGACCTGGAAGTTGGTCTTGTTGAAAAGATTGAACGCTTCCATCCGGAACTCGAGCCGTGTCGTCTCGTTGATCAGCCGGAAAGACTTGTGCAATCCAAGATCGGCCTGGCTGAAGCTCGGCCCACGAACCGTGTTGCGACCGGCATTGCCAAATGGCTGGCTGCGATCGGTCGGAACCGTCACCGCCCCGATGTTGAGGTAGTTCCGCGGATCGACCGTCCCGCCACTCGACGCATACAGATTCGACTGAATCTGGTTCGGACGATAGGTCAGTGAAGAGCCAACCACGAACTGTGCCGCCGGACCATAGGTCAGATTGGCCGGAAGACCGCTCGTCACCGTGTTGATCAGCGTCAGCCTCCAGCCGCCGATGATCCCGTCGAGCACCCCATTCGGATTTGAAAGGAAGCGTCCCCCCTTACCGAATGGCAGATCATAGACAATACTGGTCGTGTTGTTGAGCGGCTGATCATAGTTTGACCGCCCCTTGTCATTCGCCAGATTTTTGATGTTGCCGCGCGAGTTGTCCCCGAAGCTCGCTTCGAGGTGGCCCGCGACATTATCCATCGCCTTCGACCAGGTGAAGGAGTTGAGCAGGTAGAGCCCATTCGTAAAGCGCCGTTCAAGCTTGACCTGCAGGGCATTGTAGGCCGCCCAGCCACCGTTGTAGGAGGCCTGGACGAACGAGTAGTTGGCGAAAGGCCGACGCTGCTGGAGCGGTGTCCCGGCCGTCGGGTCGGTCGAGTTGTTCGGCCGCGCCTGATTGTAGTCGGCCAGCATGACCAGCTTGACGCTGCGGTTGCCGACATAGGCGACGTCGAGCAGAAGCCGCCACGGCAGCTCGCGCTGCAAGGTCATGTGCCAGCTCTGCACATAGGCCGTCCGCGTGTCGCGCGGCGTGAAGTTGACCCGCGCCGTCAGTGGGTTGAACCGCTCCGGCGCGACAAAGCCGTCAGGATAGCCCTGCGAGGTCAGTCGGAAACAGTTGAGAAAAGCATTTC
>JBEIMN010000583.1:0-2535 GCA_040378705.1 Acidobacteriota bacterium | reverse complement strand
TTCTTTGACATACTGACTAAGAACCGAGTTAAGACCGAACTTAAGTTAGGACCGAGAGGTTGTAATGAGACAGCACAGATCAATTATCGGTATTTCCGCTTTTAACACACAAAAAAGACAGAAAAACCCGGATGGCAGCAACAATATCACGGGGATGGGACTTCAAAATGGAGCCCGGACGGTTATTCTCCGACTTGCACTGATTGCGGTGATCGTCGGACTGGTTCCGGAGATTGCCGGGAGAATTGCGGCCGGTAAGGAGAACGACAACACCGTAGCGGGTAATTCGACCCAATTCCCCATTGATCAGAAGATGCAGCGGCCGACAGACTTCGACACCGCGCTCCGCCTGAAGAGGGCCGAGGCAATGCGGGTTGAACGGAGTCAGTCACTGGCAGCGCGCGTTCGCGTGCTGAGCGAGAAGGCTCAGCAGACCGGACTTCTGCCGGTTATTGTCCGCGTCCGGGCTGGTTTCGTGCCGGAGGGTGAACTGAACAGCCCGATCGAGGCCGAAGCACAGCGTTTTCTGATCCAGGAGGCCCAGTTCCGGCTGTTGGGGGAGATGACTGGATTCGACCAGTTGTCGATCAAGAAGTACAGCTTTCTGCCATTCGTGGCAATGAGTGTCAATACAGTTGGACTGGAGTCGCTTCTCTCCTCGTCGACAGTGATCGATGTGCAGGAAGACATCGCGGTTCCGCCGGCACTGGCGCAGAGTGTCGCGCTGATTGGTGGGACGCGTGCGTGGGCGGCTGGTTACACCGGCGCGGGGCAGACGGTCGCGATTATTGATACTGGCATCGATAAGTCCCATCCGTTTCTGACCGACAAGGTGGTCTCGGAAGCCTGCTACTCGACCAATTCGTCGAGTCAGTCTCTCAGTTCGCTCTGTCCGGGAGGAGTGGCGGCATCAACAGCATCTGGCGCCGGCCTGCCCTGCGGAGCTCCGGGAACGAGTTGCGATCATGGCACGCACGTCGCGGGCATCGTCGCCGGACGTGGTCAGAACTTCTCTGGGGTGGCAAAGGACGCGACGCTGATCGCTGTCCAGACCTTCACCCAGGTCAATACATCACAGATTTGTGGGCCGGGCAGAAACACCTGCATCCTCGCCTACGATTCCGACCTCGTCCGCGGACTCGAAAGGGTCTATGAGCTGCGGAACACCTACAAGATCGCCGCAGTCAACATGAGCCTTGGTGGCGGTCGCTACGCCGCGAACTGCGACTCGAACGCCGGCGCGATGAAACTGGCGATCGACCTGCTGCGGAGCGCCAATATCGCAACCATCGCCGCTTCCGGAAACAACGGCTACACCGACTCGATTGGAATGCCGGCGTGCATCTCTTCGGCGATCAGCGTCGGCTCGACGACAGATTATTCGGGGCAGCCCGACCAGGTCTCCTCGTACTCGAACAGCGCATCGATCCTCAACCTTCTGGCGCCCGGTGAAGCAATCAATTCATCGGTTCCGGGAGGTGGCTACGCGAACTGGGGAGGGACGTCGATGGCGACGCCGCACGTCGCCGGGGCGTGGGCGGTTGCCCGCCAGAAGGATCCGACGGCGAGTGTGACAAAGATTCTCAGCGCCTTCACCTCGAGTGGGGTGAAGATTACCGATTCGCGCAACAATATAGTGAAGCCTCGAATCCAGGTCGATGCGGCGATCGACCTGCTTGGTGATGTGACGCCTCCGCCCACCGCGCCGACGGCACCGACGGCGCTCCAGGCGACAGCTATTTCCGAATCGCAGATCGATCTGGCGTGGACAGACAATTCGTCAAATGAGACCGGGTTTCGGGTTCGACGCAAATTGGGAGCGATTGGCGAATGGGTCGTCGTCGCGACGCTGAGCGCCAACCTCACGAGCTGGCAGAACACGGACCTTCCGTCGGGAACAATCTATTACTATACCGTGACGGCCTTCAATGCGACGGGTGAATCAGCGGTATCCAATGAATCGACGGCGACGACGCTCGCGGTTCCGCCGCTTGCGCCGACCAATCTTGTCGCGACGGCGCGGTCATCGAGCCGGGTCGATCTGACCTGGATCGACAATGCCACGAATGAGACTGGTATCCGGATCGAGCGACGGACGGGCGCCAATGGGAACTGGGTCGAGGTTGCCTCGGTTTCGCCCAACGCCACAACCTTCCTCAATACCGGGCTCACCGCGGGAACCACCTACTATTACCGGGTCATCGCCTTCAACCCTGCCGGGTCGTCTGAGAGTTCGAACATCGCGATCGTGACGACGATGTCGGAAGGTGACGGCGGTGGCGGCCAGGCAGGAGCGCCAGCCAATCTCCAGGGAGCGGCGCTCACTCCGACACAGGTCACGCTGAGCTGGCTCGACCGTTCGGATAATGAGGCGGGATATCGCATCAGGCGCAAAACGGGCATCGAGGGAAGCTGGGCGGTAATCGCCAACCTGGCACCCAATACGACCAGCTTCCAGAACAATGGGCTTTCGTCCGGAATGACCTACTATTATCAGGTCTCAGCCTTCAATCTCGACGGTGAGTCTGCCCCCTC
>JBEIMN010000582.1:0-2537 GCA_040378705.1 Acidobacteriota bacterium | reverse complement strand
CAATACTCCTTCGTCCAACCAGCGCTTTCAGGAAACTTACTGAATTGAGTCTGATCGCGGCGATCGCTGTCGCCGAGACACTGATTGATTTGTTCGGGGGGGTGATCGGTGAATCTGGCACAAGGGTTGATATAAAATGGCCGAATGATCTCCTGGTCGATGGCCGAAAGATCAGTGGCATCCTCGTTGAGAGTGCAGGACTGGCCAATGGTGAGTCGGTGCGTGTCGTTGTCGGGATTGGAGTCAATCTCAACCAGACTCAGTTTCCAGCGCCGCTCGACGCGACCGCGACCTCGTGCCGGCTGGTGACGGGGAAGATTGTCGACCACGATTCCTTTCGCGACCAGTTACTGGATCGGTTTTGGCGTTGGTATCAGCACTGGCTCGCTGGTGATTCGGGGATGATCCTCTCGCGCTGGTGCGAACTTTCGTCATATGCCAGTGGCCGGCCGGTCTCCGTCGAACTCGATGGTCAGGTACTGACCGGGATCACGGCCGGTCTTGACGATCACGGCGCGCTGCTTTTGCGAACAGTAGACGGCGGGCTTCGGACGATAATTGCCGGCGAGGTTCACGGCCTGCGCGCTGGCAGCTCAATCACATGAACTATTTCAACTACTTTACAGAGATCGAGGACGAATTTGTCCGGCGTCGCGGGAGCCATCTGATGGTCTCACCGCTCGACTGGTCGCTGATGGAGGTCTGGAAAGAGCGTGGCATCCCGCTGCACATCATCCTCCGCGCGATCAACAACTCTTTCGATGGATATGACAAGCGTCCGAACAGGGGCAGAAAGGTCAATTCGCTCCTCTATTGCCGCCAGGAGGTCGAGTCCTGCTATCACGATTACCTGGAATCACGTGTTGGGGCGAGTGTTAAGGGGGGCGAGGCGGGTGGCGAGGCGTCCGGTCAGCCGAATGATCCGGCCGGGAACGGCCAGGGTGGTGAGAACGAGCCATTCAAGCCGGCGGCGATTCTCGAATATCTGGCGGAGCAGTCCGCCTCACTGCGCCAGCTTGCGAATGAGGCTCCGCAGGGGGGGCCGCTTCAGGAGGTGCTTGCACGGGTTACCGAACGGCTTGCTGAGGTGATCAATGATCTTTCGGGTGTCGCGGCGATCTCCTGTGAAGCGCTTGAATCGGATCTGACGTTGATCGAGGGAACCATTCTTGAGGGACTGCGCGCCAGCACGGATCCGGCGATGATGGCGGCCCTCGAGAAGGAAGGGAAGCAGCAGCTCAAGGCCTATCGTGAGACGATGAAACCAGAGGTCTACCAGCAGACCATCGACAACTTCGTCGCCAGAAGACTTCGGGAAATGTATCTGATACCGCGGTTGAGCCTCTTCTATTTGAATCCATGAGCGAAGAATATCCGATCAAAGGCAAAATTGTTGCCAAAATTGTTGCCAAAATTGTTGTTGGCGAGCAGTACGATGTGACGATCGAAAAGATCATCTACGGTGGTGAGGGGCTTGCCCGTATTGGCGTATTCACGATATTTGTGCCATATGCGGCACCGGGTGACCGGGCGCGGATTCGGATCGTCTCGGTCGAGCGTAAATTTGCGCGTGGCGTGATCGATGAGCTGCTTGAACCGGCGACGGTGCGTCGCGAGCCGCCGTGCCGTTATTTTGGAACCTGCGGAGGATGCCAGCTCCAGCACCTCCCCTACACCGCACAACTCGAGGTGAAGGTCGGCTTCATCCGTGAGTCGCTGCGCCGGCTTGGTGGAATCGACTGGTCCTCCACGATTCGGACTATTTCGGGGGCTGAATTGGGGTACCGGTCACGCGCCGAATTGAAGATCGCGCGTGACATCGACCGGCGTCCGCACTTTGGCTATTTCGAGTCGGGATCACAGCGACTCTGCGAGGTCGACTCCTGCCCGATCCTCCACCCGTTCGCTGAGCGTCAGCTTCAGCAACTGCGTAATCGCGCGTCGGAGCTGGACCCGAACGCAACCAGAGTATATTTGACGGTTGGTGATGACGGGGCACTCGCTACACCGGCCACTGGTGAGAACTCACGCAGCGCTGAGGTCGATTCACGCGGCACGATAGAGCAGAAGATTGGTGGTCTCACCTATCGGTTCGGTGTCCGCTCATTCTTTCAGGGAAACAGGCTCCTCGTCGAAGATCTGGTGACAGAGGCGATCGGCGGCAGCAATGGGCGCCGCGCTGTCGATCTTTATGCCGGGGTCGGACTCTTCAGTCTCCAGCTTGCCGGTCGCTTCGATAAGGTCTGCGCCGTCGAAGGTAATCGAATCGCCGCCGCGCACGGATCGAATAACGCCCGACTCAATGGCATCTACAATCTTCAGTATGATCCACTCTCGGTCGAGTCCTGGCTCCGGCACCGGACTGCAGGCTGGGAGCGGCCAGACTTGCTGCTCCTCGATCCACCACGGGCCGGAGCTGGCACCCAGGTCATGGAGAGAATTGCAGAGCTGGCTCCGACGAAGATATCCTATGTTTCATGCGATCCGGCTACCCTCGCGCGCGACCTGAGAGTTCTGGTCGCCGCCGGCTACCAGAT
>JBEIMN010000581.1:0-2539 GCA_040378705.1 Acidobacteriota bacterium | reverse complement strand
TATCCTGGGTGCGCGGGCCTCCGGCCCGCATGTCTTCACCACTCAGCGCCACTCAGTGAAGCTGGCATCAGGCCCAGCTCAGGCAGCAGTTTCAGCAATCCATTTTATCTCAAAGCGGCTTTGTGCCTGTGGCATGCGGGCCGGCGGCCCGCGCACCCAGGAATCGCCCCCCTGCATGCGGCTTACGCGAAGCAGGGCGGCATTGACTTAACGATGAAGGCATGGTGAACTCGCAGGCTCATTGACAGCCTTGTCGTGAGGCCTTAACGACCAGAACGATTTATTGGTGGATCGAGATATGTACAGAAGGAGAGATATCCTGACGCTGGCATCGGCAAAGCCCGCCCGAAGCCTGCCGGAGTCTGGCCCAAAGAAATCATCTGGGTATTGGCTGCACGTGAGCCGGACGGCGATGGCCTGTCGTTTCGAGGTGACGTTTCCGGACAACTTCGAGGCAGGAGTGGGGGCGGCGAGTGCGGCGCTGGACGAAGTGGCGCGGATCGAGTCGCAACTTAGCGTCTATCGTGAGGAGAGTGAGCTGAGCCAGCTCAACCGCCGGGCGGGGAGTGGCGCGGTCGGGGTTGAGCCGGGGCTCTATCGGTTGCTCGAGCGATGCCGGGATCTGGCGGAGTTGACGGGGGGAGCCTTTGACATTACGGCCGGCCCGCTGAGTCGCATCTGGGGCTTTACGCGACGGGAGGGGCGAGTGCCGACGGTTGAGGAGATCGAGGCGGCACGGGCGCGGGTGGGCAGTGGGCTGATGCAGTTGGATGGTGAGGCGCGGACGGTTCGTCTGATGCGGCAGGGGATGGAGATCAACCCGGGTGGGGTCGGAAAGGGCTATGCGCTCGACCGTGTCGCGGCGCGGATGCGTGCGGCGGGCGTGCCGGCGCTCCTGACGGCAGGTTTCAGCAGCATGCTGGCGGTGGGTCAGTTCTGGACGGTTGGGATCAGTCATCCACGTCGGGCCGGCCAGCGTCTGGCAGTGATCAGGTTACGCGATCTGGCGCTTGCGACGAGCGGAAGCGAAGAGCAATATTTCGAGCGTGGTGGTATCCGCTATGGACACATTATCGACCCGCGGTCGGGGTGGCCGGCGCCGGCGGGAGCGAGCGTGACGGTTGTCACGACGACGGCGACCGATGCCGACGCACTGGCGACTGGGTTTTATGCTGGTGGAAGGCAGATGGCGGAGGATTATTGCGCGGCCCATCCGGGAACGCTGGTCGTGCTGCTCGAAGCAGGTTCCGCGCGCCCGGTGGTGATTGGTGGTAATTCGCAATGCGAGGTGACAATTCTCAATGAGCAGACCAATGGGTGACGATGAGCGACTGACTGCTTCGCGGCAGGTTGCGCTGGTAGTCCTGCGCACACTGATCGGCTGGCATTTTCTTTATGAGGGCTATTACAAGCTGATCTTGCCGGGCTGGAGTTCCGCCGGAGAGCGGCTTGCCGGATGGTCGGCGGCTGGTTACATCAGAGCGGGAAGCGGCCCGCTGGCCTGGCTGTTGCGGCGGATGCTCGACGCCGGCTGGGGCAACTGGCTCGACCGTTCGGTGAAGATCGGGCTGGTGGTGATCGGCTTATCGCTGATGCTCGGGCTGCTGACGCGCCTCGGCGGCATCGGGGCATTGCTGCTTCTGCTCCTCTTCTACTTTACATTGGTGCCGCTCACCGGAACGCAGCAGGCGGGGACGGAAGGCGCATATCTGATAGTCAACAAGACGCTGATCGAGGCGGCGGCCGTCCTGGTGCTGCTGGTCTTTGATACCGGTCGGCTGGCGGGTCTCGATCTTTTCATTGCCGGATGGCGGAATCGGCGCAGTGCCGGGAAGGAGCAGAAATGAATCTGACTGAAGCGCAGAAGGAGCAGGGGCGACGCAACTTTCTGAAGGCGCTGGCAGGAACGCCGGCGCTGGCGGCGCTTGGTGCGGCGATCTCTGTCAGGGGGCCGGTTGGCGGGGGGCCGGTTCGTGCGGCGGTGATCGGCACGGGAGGAATGGGCCGCGGGCTGATTGCACAGTGCCAGCGCGATCTGATCGATCTGCGCGCGATCTGCGACATCAACCCGAAACGGCGCGGCGCGGTCGCCGAGACGATGCAAAAGAATGGCTGGCCGGCGCCACGCGAATATGATGACTGGCGCGAGATGCTGCAAAAAGAGGATCTCGAGGCGGTGATCATCGCCACGCCGCTCTGGTCGCACGCAGAGATCACCATCGGATGCCTTGATGCCGGCAAGCACGTCCTCTGCGAAAAGATGATGGCGAAGACCGACGAGGACTGCCAGCGGATGATCGATGCGATGAACCGCAACAAGCGATTGCTGGAGATCGGCTATCAACGCTACTACAGCCCAGTCTATCAGGCGTCATACAGCAACATCGTCAGGCAGGGGCTGATCGGCGATATCTACTTTGCGCGGCTTCTCTGGCACCGCAACTCGAACTGGCGGCGGACGGAGGATCCGCCCAGCCCGGACTTCAACCCCAGCCGCTGGGGCTATGCCGACTGGGAGCATCTCGTCAATTGGCGTCTC
>JBEIMN010000580.1:0-2545 GCA_040378705.1 Acidobacteriota bacterium | reverse complement strand
GCGGATCGGGGCGGTCGCCGCACAGGCCGCAGGGTACGATGGCACCGGACAGACCGTCGCCGTCCTCGATACCGGCATCGACAGCAACCATCCTTTTCTGCAGGGCAAGGTAACCGCAGAGGCCTGCTTCTCGACCGACGTTCCCTCGGAATCGTTCGTCTCACTCTGTGCTGATCGCCGGTTGGCGGCGCGCGGCCCCGGGACAGGCGCACCGTGCGACGAGAACATACCAGAATGCAGTCACGGCACCGCACTCGCCGGTATCATTGCCGGAAAAGGTTCGAGCTTCTCGGGCGTCGCCCCGGGATCGAACCTCATCTCAATCAAAATCTACACTAAATTAGAAGGGGAGCGGTCTTGTGGCCCGAACAGCCCCGCCTGCATTGGCGCCTTCGACTCGGATCTCATCAGCGGGCTTCTCGAAGTCTATTCGCTTCAGCAGCGGCATCGAATTGCCGCCGTCAATCTCGCGACTAGTCGAAATTCATTCAATCGGGCAAGCTGCGATGAGTCAAATCAGAACCTGAAGCTGGCGATCGATCTGCTCGCCGGAGTTGATATCCCCGTCATTACTGCGGCTGGCAACTCCGGCAACGCAGGCAGCCTGATGACCCCGGCCTGCATCTCGAGCGCGGTCAGTGTCGGCTCCACTGGTATTAAGGGCGATCAGGATGTTGTCTCATCTTTCTCGAACCACAGCATTTTTCTCAACCTCCTCGCGCCGGGAGAGGCTGTCGTCTCTTCGACCCTCGGGGGAGGCTTCAAGTCAGAATCCGGAACGTCGACCGCCACGGCGCACGTCTCGGGCGCGTGGGCGCTCCTTCGTCAGAAGCAGCCGACAGCCAGACCAATCGAGATCCTGACGGCACTGACGCGGACCGGGAAGCGAGTCTTCGATCCGGTAATCGGAATTGAACTGCCACGAATTCAGGTCGATGACGCTTTGCGGGAACTCGACCAGATTGTCAGTCCCTATCTGACCCCGATCAATCTTTCCGCTGTCTATCTTCAATCGGGGCGGATCGATCTTCGCTGGGCAGATCGGTCGACGAATGAGACTGGATTTCGAATCAGACGACGGGTGATCGGCAAACAGGACTGGCGGGATATTGGAACGGTTGGAGCTGGTCAGACAAACTTCGTCGATGCCAATCTGGTCGAGAGCGGCCTGTACGTCTACCAGGTAATCGCGATCTTTACCGGCGGAGAGTCGCTTCCTTCGCACCAGGTCAGTCTCGTCGTCAGTACCCCGATCCCGCAAACCCCATTCGATATTCAGGCACAGCCACTCTCCACTTATCGCGTCGATCTTGCCTGGAGTGTCGAGACTCAGCCAACTGATTCGATCTATATTCAAAGGGTTAATCTGAAGACCTTTTACCCTAACCTCTTTGTTCAGGTGGGAACGAGTAAGGGCTTCAGTGACACTCTTCTTACGCCGGGAGTGAGGTATCAATACACCGTTGTCATCGCTGGCAGTGGTGGCACATACCGGCTGTCGAATCCGGTCATTGTGACGACTCCGCTGACTGACATCGCGGTGACGACGGACGCCGGTGGCGCGATGCTCGATTTTGGCCGGGTCACGCCAGGCTCTGATCCGGCGACCCCGGTCATCAAACAGTCGCTTCGGATTCGCAATGTCTCGAAGATCGGGATCGGACTCAGTCTGCGAACCGCCCGACCGGCAACATCCGGGCGGCCCTATTTTGGCGTGGACTATCTCAACTTCCCCTACACGGTCAGCAATGGCTCGGGTACGCTTGTCCAATCCGGTCCTGATCCCTACAAGCTGGAGCTCGAACCTGACGAGGAGCGCCAGATCACGATCAGCTTCGACCGGAGTATCCCTGCTCCAACCATCATTCCGGTGACCACTCGCCCCCTGAGCCTGCTGCCGCCAATTATCGAGGCCGATTTCCTGATCGAGCCAGTGGATCGATCAAAAGTCGATCGTCCGGCAATCCGGATGATCGGGCGTGTCGATACCCGCGCACGGCTGATCAATCCAACGGAGACCAGCCTGCCACCGACGGTTCAGTTCAATCGTGATGGCAATGGCATCACCGTCTCATTCTCGCTCTTTGATCCAAACCTCGATACCAGTCTGGTCACCTACCAATTTTACGATCAGATTGGCCGCCCGGTCGGCAAGCTGATCAGCTACTATCCGGGGCCTTTCCTGCGGTCAGAAACCGTTCTGCCGGGGATGAGCGTCAACATCGATCGACGCTTCACCGGGCTGGAACGCTTTGCTGACTTAAGATCGGTTCGCGTCACAATCTTCGATCCGGAAGGGTCCGATAGCACGAGGTCGATCCCGGTCCTTGATCCTGGCAGCGCCGGGCCAAAGTGATTATCGATAATCGCAAATCAGCACAAACGGGATTTGCCATTATCGTGCGTGTGGTGGGGGAGGGGCAGCTGCCACCTCCCCCTTTCTGATTATGACCCGATACAATAAAGGTGCTTCTCCCCGCGAAGGAAGAGCCGGCCACCGGCGATCGCGATCGAGGTTCGCACCGGCTCGTCGATGATGTTCGTC
>JBEIMN010000579.1:0-2545 GCA_040378705.1 Acidobacteriota bacterium | reverse complement strand
CCTCGTGCCCCTCAAAGAATGCCTGCTGTGTCGCTCGCCAATACGCCCGATGATAGGCGCCGCCGCTCGCCATGCTCCGACAGGTGAAAATCTGCACCTTCTGCGTCTCTCCGCCGATCACCGCCCAGGCTTCATACCAGTCGATCTGCCCCTCGACTCCCCACTCGTATGATTGCGGAACGTAGATCTCTCCTTTACCGATCCCCATCTCCCGTTTCCGCTTCATCACATATCGCCGCACCGTCGATTCACCGATTTTTACCTTTAGTTCTTTATCGATCCGATCATAGATTCGATGCGCCGTATGCCTCTGCTTTCGTGGCGCCTTCCGATCGCTCTCCAGAATCTCGTCTATGAATCCCTTCACTTGTGAGATGACAGGACTCTCTTTTTCGGGCCGCTTCCTTTCCGGCGGCACAGCGCTCTTCAGCGCCTGCCTCACCATTCTTCTGTGGACCCCGAACTTTTTCGCCACCGCCTGGATTGTCCCCGCTCCATGTTCGTACTCACGTCGGATCTCTTCAAATAGCTCCACTTTGGTTCTCCTGTCCATCTCGGCGTCTCCTTGTCTGGTGTGTCATTTCCAGAAATAGGATATCCGGCCGGACTCTTTTCAGGTGGGCCAAATTTGATGATCGAAGTGAGCCAATTTAGAGTATCGAAATCAAGTTCGTCTGTGGATACCTTGGAGAAGAAAAGGGCGACAAGCTCTTCTGGAGACTGGCTGGTGAAAAGGCCATGGGTTATCACGGTTGGTTCCTGTGGGAATTCAAAGGGAAATTGGCAGTACCAGACGAGATCTTCTGGAATGCAGCCACACTGCCAGGAGAGTTCAATTGGTGGCAATGGAATGACTGGCTTTGTGAACGAGAGAACCCGTCAAGCCTGATGGTGATGGCCGGGAATCCGTTCATGCTGATGATGCTCTGCAGTGTCTACGACGAGAAGTTGGATACTCTGCCCGAAAACCGATGGGCACTTTTTAATGACTTTGCCGAGACGCTCTTTGAGCGGGAGCGAGTGCCTGACGAGGAACAGAAGCCACTCGTCGGTGCAATCTCTCTGATCGCATATCAGATGCAGACACGGCGAACAAGCCAGGAACAGGGCGATGCCGTTCTGCCGCGCAGTGAGGCATTGAAGACACTTGACGAGGATCAGCTGAAGATCGCGACCAGAGCAGGCATTCTGAGTACGGGTGAGGAGGTAAGATTCACGCACCAGTTGCGGCAGGAGTATTTTGCTGCACGGCATATGGATGAGGAGATCAAAGCCAAAAAATTGAAAGCAGAAAGCCTTTGGCCGGCAGAGAAGTGGTGGGAGAGAAATAACTGGGAAGAGACGACAGTCCTTCTGGCAGGACTCTACAGCGACGACTGCACACCGATCATCGATTGGATTGCGGATGCAAATCCTGAAGTAGCGGCAATATGGATCAAGCGCAGTGGGGCGAACTGCCCACCGGAAACAATGGCGAAGATTAAGAAGAGTTGGCTGCCGCGACTGACCGATCTCAAGCGAGATAAGGATCCGAGAGCGCGTGCCGCAGTCGGGCGAGCGCTGGGCATGACAGGTCTCGATGATCGGAAAGGTGTCGGGACGATACTGGATGAACAGGGAAGAGAACTACCAGATATCGATTGGATTGAGATTCCAGGCGGTGATTTTCTGTACGGAAAGGGTAATGAGATAAGGACAGTCGGAAGTTTTGCGATCAGTCGATATCCGGTGACCCGCAAACAGTTTCAGGTCTTTATCGATGATCCGGAGGGAATCCGGGATAAGAGGTGGTTTGAGGGACTGGCGTGCGGAGAAAAGGATAAGGAGCCTGAAGAGCAGGCTTTTCCATATGACAACCATCCGCGAGAGAGAGTGAGTTGGTATCAGGCGGTGGCATTCTGCCGGTGGCTGTCATGGAGGATGGGTGAAGAGTACCAGATGGATAGAGTCGAGGAGTGGAAAATCAGACTGCCAACCGAGCTTGAGTGGGAGCGAGCGGCGCGTGGACTCGATGGCCGGATCTATCCTTACGGGAATGAATTTGATTCAGCCGGTGGGAATACCTTTGAGACTGGCATTGGTCGGACCAGTGCCGTCGGCATCTTTCCTGATGGAGCATCTCCGGATGGAGTTTTGGACATGAGCGGAAATGTCAGGCAATGGTGCCTCAACCCTTACGAAAGCCAGGAGGTTGATCCTGCACGTATCGACCTGACGACTAACGAGACTCGGCACCTGCGGGGCGGGTCGTGGGGCAACTATCCAGGCAGCGCTCGCGCCGTCTATCGTCTCGTCGATCTTCCGTACATTCGTTACAACGATCTCGGATTTCGGGTCGTGAGTGTGGTGCCTCCCCCTTCTTAAGGAGTTTCTGGAACACGAGCGGCTCGGTGCGCGAAGCGCAGGCGCCATCACTATGCCAGATCTGTTTGATACCCGAGGAATATGAGATTATCCCGTCAGGCGGGACAATGTAAGGCATTAGCACTCCCTGGAGCGTCAGCGAGGAGGCTCTCAAAATGGACGAGTTGAAGGTCATCGTCAT
>JBEIMN010000578.1:0-2550 GCA_040378705.1 Acidobacteriota bacterium | reverse complement strand
CTCCATTGCCATACCAGAGAGATAAGATACTTTTTTTAATTGACCCCCGTAGTTTCCGACTTGCAGTCAGGCCCTGGTGTGAGCGCTGTTGCCGCCATTTGCGCAGCTCTTCAGCCCTGAGTTACTGAGTGCAGCCTAATATACAGCCGTACAGTCACCCGTGTGGCGATCAACGCTCACAAGGTGGCGACAATGGGGGGATTGCCATTTGAACTCCACACTTCAGCTTACTTTTGGATCCGATCTTGGATCACGACAATACCTGCGCTCTTTGACCAGTCTGTTACAGAACGGAGCCGCCGGCTGTCGAGCCGTCGATAATGCAGGACAGGTTCGCCGGGGGCTGACATTCGGCGAGATTCTGAAGTTGATCGAAACCCACCAGCTCAGCTCGATCGACTATGATTTGAGAGTTCGAGGTAATTGCGTCGGCCTCAGCATAAAGCACGATCGTCGTTCGGTGACGATCGGAACAACGATCGATGTCGACCGCCCTTCGACCGAACTGATCTGGTTGCAGTCGGCGCTGGAATTCAACCGGCCGTTTCCGGTCCTCGCGCTGCCGGTAAATTTGGGAGGACTGACGGTCGAGACCTTTCACCCTTTGGTGGCACTTGGTGTCTACACTGGAAAACTGACCGAAGCCAGCTGCGTCATTGGAGGCGAGCGACAATTCTCCGCCCGCTGGACGATCAACCGTCTCGGGCCGAACTCAGTTCCCGTCAACTGCCATCACGTCGAATCGATCTGGCTTGCCGCGCCGTCTTCTGATCATCCGGCGATCTGGTACACCCCGTCAGCCTGCGACATCGCCGATCTCTCCAGACTAGATGCCGGGTGGTGGAGGGCACTCCTTGAACTATGCAAGGCGGGCAGACCCGCGTATTCCAATCTCAAGTCACATCTCGCGCGCCTGCTTCCAAACTGGCCGCAAACCTGGCAATGGTCACTGGAAGAATTGCCAGCTCCGGATCCTGAGTCTCCCGATCTGGCCGCAAAGTTAGCGAGCCGGCCGGTTCTGATCATCAAGCCGCAATCTGACCGAGTCAGAATTTGTATCGCTGACGATCTTACACCGGCAGGGCAGGGGCGAGTTCTCCTCCACGCCATGGCGCATCTGGCGCTTGGCCACATCCGGGTCGGCGACACCACCACGCACATTGACACGATGGAAACCATCACACGCCCCTCACGCCATCGTGACCTCCTCGCCAGCCAGTTCGTCGCACGATACTGGAGCCGTCCGGTCTGGTGGGGAGTCGAGAGCCTTGCCGACTGCACCCCTCAACAGAAGTCGAAGCTGTACCTCTGGAAGCTCATCGACCAACGGCTCGTAAACACGCCCCACCTTCACGAGCAGGCACTGAAGTACCAGCCTGCCGCCTACCAGCGGCAGGCTGCCGAGCGACTCGTCGGGATGCTCGACAAACATCGTGGTGCAATGCTCTGCGACGGGGTCGGCCTGGGTAAGACTTATGTCGCAACGACGGTCATTGTTCATTACATAAACCAGTGGCTTGATGCGCTGGCCGCGCGTGGAGAGGCTGCTGCCGCCGATCCTTATCGGATCACGATCATCGTTCCAAACCAGGTCGTCAGTGCCTGGAAGGGCGTCGCACTCCCTTCTGCCTATGCACATAATGTAGCGCCGGGGAATGTCCGTATCATCGCTCACAGCAAATTTTCCAATGTTAGGGCGACAAGCGAAATTCTTAGTCGCGACGAGGAGAAGATCAGCGATCTTGAACACCTCATCCTCTCCGATCTGGTGATTGTCGATGAGTCGCACAACCTGCGGAATAACATGGCTGATAGAACAGTCTTTTTAAGAAAGCTGCTGCGTCTGAAGCCCCGACTCAACGAGCAGCGAAAAGTGTTGCTGCTGACAGCTACCCCGCTCAATAACACCCTCGATGATCTTGAATCGCAGCTCTCACTTATCTTTTCCTCGCCCCGGAATATTGGCGCCTCGAGTACCGAAAAAGAGTATCTCAGTGAATCGACCAAATTTGCGTTTGAGCTTCGCAACTGTTTAGTTGGCGGGCAGCAAGTTGTGGATTTGGCGCAACTGGGTAATGACAACCACACCTCCAATCTTAATATCGGATCAGAGTTGATCGATCTCACGACATATCTGAAAGAGCAGAAGAGAAGGCTTGATCAACTAATCAAGTCCGTCAGGGAGGCGGTAGATCTGGATATGCCGCTGTCGATACGCGATATTCTTGAAGAAAAGAACCTGATTGCCGAACGTCTCCTCGATGCCATAGTCGTCCAGCGATCGCGTGCAATGTGTCATCGCATCGAGAATACTTATGAGGCAGAACGGACGTTGCTCTTCAGACCGGCGCGCGGAAAAGCGTTTGAACTGCGATATGCGGCTTCATCCGACAATTACCTGGATATTCTCAAAAAACTAATCCAGTTATTTGATCCCGGCGAAAACAGCCGGGACGCATTGACGCTGAAAATAAATCACTGGAAAAGCCTGCTAGCAATGAGGGGCGTCAACGGCCCCGTTGCGGCAGGTCTTCAGCGAACGCTTCTCCT
>JBEIMN010000577.1:0-2553 GCA_040378705.1 Acidobacteriota bacterium | reverse complement strand
GTCACGCTGGTCAGCGTTTCTCCCGTCAGCCCGGTCAGAAAGGCGGTGCAGTGTGTCGGGTAGAACATCGGCGGCACGCCATAGCGCCAGGTCGGCTGCTGCGCGGTGCCATATAACTCACGCAACCCTGGATGCATATAGTCTGAATCACAGCTGATGACCTGACCGAGTTCTCCCTTCGCCTGCATTTGTCGCAGCGTGATGAACTCCTGCCGCCAGAAACTGGTCTCAGCCATCATATAAGTCAGCCCGCTTTTCCGAACCTTTTCATAGAGTTGGTGCGCCTGATCGAGCCCCTCGCTGACGGAAGGGGCCATTACCGCCGGGACGGCGGAGATGACATGCTTGCCGTGGGCCAGCGCCAGTGTGGCGTGCTGAAAATGGAGCGGACCATCGGTGAAGATCGCGATCGCATCGATATTCCGATCCCTGACCATCTCTTCGAGCCGCGAATAGGACTTCGCGCACTGGTAGGTCTGCATCATCTTTTCGCGCCGCTCTGGCAACAGGTCCGTGACTGCTTCGACGATGCAATCGGGATGTTCATTCCAGTAAAACTGCAACCCGAAACGTCCACCTGCAATGCCGAGCCGAATTTTGCGGCTGGCGGTCTGTCCATACAGGCCAGCCGGTACAAAGGCGGCGGCGCTGGCCGCTGCCGACTGGCCAAGAAAGCGCCGGCGTGAAAGAGATTCAGAGAGGCTGTTATTTGTACGCATAAGGTGAACTTCAGTTTAGTTGTCTTCTTTAGCAATCTACCTTGACTGGCTCGCGTGAAGCCATACTACGAGGCCATGCTACGTTGCTGGGCTACGATACCGGGCTACGATGCCAGACGGCGAAGAATAACAAGCGTCTGGTCGTCCTGGGCCTGTCCTTTACCCAGAAACAGGCTAACATCGGCAATCACTCCGTCACGAATCTCCGCCGCCGATTGCTGGCTGTATTTCTGTAGTGATCGGGTCAGTCCGTCGATTTCAAACTCTTCATTATCCGGATTCTCTTCATTACCGGGGTTGGCGGGGGCCATTGCTTCGGTGATGCCATCGGAATAGAAGGCGACAAGATCGCCTGGATGGAGGTCGACCGATTTGACGACGAGGGCAGGGGAGAAGATCGATGAGTTGCAGAGACCAAGCCCGATTCCTCGCGAGTCGAGCAGTTCGCTCTTCTCATCTGCTGTACGGTAGATGATTGGAGGATTATGGCCGGCGCGAGCATATGTCAGGCTATGCTTAGCCGGGTCTAGGATTCCAAGAAAGAGAGTAACAAACATTCTCCGCCGACAAGCGACATAGAGATGCTCGTTGACGGCGATGAGGATCTCTCCCGGATCGGTCAGCCTTTCGACGAGCGAGCTGATGAGTCCCTTGGTCAGCGTCATAAATAACGCCGCCGATACTCCCTTGCCGGAGACATCGGCGACAACGATTCCGGTTCGACCGTCGGGGAAGGTGATGAAATCATAGAAGTCACCGCCAACTTCCCGCGATGGAAGGCAGATGCCGGCGATGTCGTATGACTTGATCTCCGGTGGGGTTAGTGGAAGCAGTTGCTGCTGCGCCCGTCGCGCGATCTCAAATTCAGCTTTCAGTCGCTCACGCTCGGCCTTGCTTTCGAGAAGGCTGGCGGGAATCTCGATCTCACCAGGCCTGACCGGGCGCGATACCCGCAGTCCGATCGCGGCGATGATCATTGAGACGGCTATTACCAGCAACGTCTGACGTCCGGATGATTGCAGTGACGGGATTGGTTGCGCCAGCAGGATGATCGCCGCGTTCAGTGTCCGTGACGCCAGCAGCGCGGTCATCACTCCGAGCAGTTCAAAGTTGGCGTAGATCGCCGTCAGCAGAATCGCCCCGAGCAGTGCGGATGTGAACAACGCCGGCGCCGGACTCTCGACAACTTCGATTCCGAGCAGGATGACGAGCGATACCGCCACAATTACCAGATGGCGCAGCCAGCGCTGTCCAATCGCCCGCTCGATCAGCGGCGCGAGCACAGAGAAGAGGGTAAAGCAGATCAGCAGCTCTACTCCACCAAACCCGGCCAGCGCCGGTAAGCGGCCCGCCAGGTGGCCCTCCATCCTGCCGACATCCAGGGCGACGCCGCTGAATATCCCGCTCCGGACAACCAGGAGCGGAATTGCAGAGACCATCCCTCCACAGGCGATTCCATACATCAGGCTTCGCGTGACAGGCTTGGTCAGCAGACGTCCCCGCAACAAGAGCTCGAGCCCGAGCGTCTTCCGCCGCCTGATCCGTATCGAGATCGAAAGGCCTGTGACATAGATAACATAGCCCAGCAGCGCGACCAGCGTGATCAAAACAATGAAGACTGCCCACGGTCCGGCAATCATTGCCCATCCGGGCAGTCTTCCCACGCCGCGAAATCTCATATCCATGAGCATCGAGTCTGAAAACTCGCCACTAATGCTCGAAACCAAAATTCCAATCATCATCAAGCCGATGAAGGGCGCCGTTCTTCGCCCCTGCATCCTTTTGAAGGCGAGGGCAACGAAGAAGTATCCCATCACCAGCAGGATCAGCACCC
>JBEIMN010000576.1:0-2555 GCA_040378705.1 Acidobacteriota bacterium | reverse complement strand
GGCTGCCACTCCGAGCTGGGAGAGAATCTGGTTGAAGTCTGTGATCGGCTCGACAGGATGCCGGCAGCCGAGCGGCCGGAACCGGTTTCCGCCGGCCGGCCGCGCGAAGTTTCAGAGCGCGAAGTATCAGAGGATGATGAGGACGATTCGCTCGATACGAGCAACGACATCCAGTTCTGGTATGTGCCGGAAAATTTCGACCTCGACGTGGCCAAGGCGCGGCTTGCAGACGTCAACCTGCGGATCGACTCGCTCGGACCGATCAACATGATGGCACTTGAAGAGTTGGCCGAGATCGAGGAGCGGTTCCATTTCCTGACGGCGCAGAAGGCGGATCTCGAGAATGCGATCACCGATACGCTTGCGGCGATCAACGAGATCAGGCGACGGTCGAAAGAGCGTTTTCTCGACGCGTTCACACAGATCAACGAGAACTTCAAGCAGATGTTCCAGGAGCTCTTTGGTGGTGGACACGGCGAGATGCGGTTGATTGACCAGAACGACCTGCTCGAATCGGGGATCGAGATCATTGCGCAACCGCCCGGTAAACGGCTGCAGAACGTGCTGCTCCTCTCGGGTGGTGAAAAGGCGATGGCTGCTTTGTCGCTGATCATGGCCATATTCAAGTATCGTCCGAGTCCGTTCTGCCTGCTTGACGAGGTTGACGCGCCACTCGATGAGATGAATATCGGCAGGTTCAGTGACAAGGTGGTCCAGATGAGCAACAATACGCAGTTCATGATCATCACGCACAGCAAACGAACCATGGAGGCCGCCAGAACACTTTATGGTGTCACGATGGAGGATCCGGGAGTCTCGAAGCTGATCTCGGTCAAATTGACCTGATCGGGATTGGTAATTGTGGCCGGTGCGGAGCCGGAACATTTTTCCTGATGAAAAATGCGATAAAGTTGAATGGTGACTTGACTTCATCGACCTGATTTTTTATATTGTCTTTTCTTGATGGGAGGTCGTCTAATGGTAAGACTGCGGACTCTGGATCCGCCTATCGGGGTTCGACTCCCTGCCTCCCAGTTAATTTTTTGAACTAAAAGAAGTTCAGTCAGTTCAGGCAAAACAAGCCATTCAGTCAAAAAAGTTAAACGGGCTACATCAAAAGTTGTAGTCCGTTTCTTGTATGGGATCACGGGGAAAAGACCCCAGTTACCCAGATTGAGAACCCGGATTAACCCGGATTAAGAAGAGGTATTGAAACTTGGCCACCAAACGTAAATCGAGTGTTAAAAAGGGGCGTGGTTATACGCCGGTTGAGGACAGAAACAGAGTCTCGACCGATGCGTCCGGTGCGAAAAGCACTGGTCCGCGCAGCAGCCAGAATATCAAGCTGATTATTGGTCTCGGCCTCGCCCTTCTGGTGGCGGGAGGAGCGGCCTACTGGTACTTCAACCTCCGCAATACCGGTGAGATCACCACGGCTTCAGGGCTGAAATACAGCGACTACACGGTTGGCAGCGGCCCTTCACCGACGGCTGGGAAGAAGGTACGCGTCCACTATACCGGAACTCTCGCCGATGGTACGAAGTTCGACAGCTCAGTCGATCGCCAGCAGCCGTTTGAATTCGACATCGGTGTTGGTCAGGTTATCAAGGGCTGGGATGAAGGTGTGATGACAATGAAGCCAGGTGGCCGGAGGAAGCTGATCATTCCACCGAACCTTGGTTATGGAGCGTCGGGAAGTGGCAAGATCCCACCCAATTCGACCCTCTACTTTGACGTCGAGCTGCTCGGCGTGAATTAGTCTGGTATCTCAAGAGGCCCCGATGGTACTGGAGAATATCAATTTTCTCATCCTCGCGATCTTCTCGCCGGCATTAATACTGGTAGGGATCCTTGGATTTATGACCCCCGCCAGTCTTAGAAAGATTAGTACAGAGCCCGCATACAATATTTTCCATATTGTATGCGGGCTGGCTGGAGCGTTAGTTCTTTTGAGTAATCATGATCTGGCGTTGAAGACTTTCAACCTGATATTTGGACTTCTCAGCAGCTACCAGGTTGTCGCCAGTTACGCCCAGCGGTTTCCGGTCAGATACTTCAGGTGGACCAGGATTGACAACTACATCCACCTCGTTCTTGCGATTATCTTCCTCTCAGCCGCCTTTCTTGGGGAGTAGTTCCCCGCCCTCCATTCTGATAAGTTCTAATAAGTAAATCCCCGCGTACGGTTAATCTCTTTTAACTATTTTTGGTGGTTTTGGTATTTTTGGCCCGTCTCGCCAGTGAGAATTGTAAAGTCATGGCTGAGAAGAGGAGCAGCGAGACAAAAATCTTGAGCGAGACAGGTCTGGGTGAGATCACGACCGTGCTCCAGAGGATCAGGAATATAACTCCCCAAAGGTAGAGCAGTCCTCCCACCCAGTATTTGTCCCGGTTGAAGAAGAGCAGCCAGCTGATGAAAAATACTGTCGTGTAGTAGAGAATATCGATGAGCGCCAATCCGTCCACAGTCAGATTCTCCATATATTCCTCCTGAGATTATTTGCCGAGTTTTTGGGTGAGCAGTGCCTCACAAGAAGCGAGGCGCGCCATTAATT
>JBEIMN010000575.1:0-2564 GCA_040378705.1 Acidobacteriota bacterium | reverse complement strand
GTCTTCTCTGCTTCAGTATCAAGTCGTTTCGTCAGGCCGACGTGACTCAATTACGCCGATTCCTTGTCCCTTCTGCTTCCGACTCGCGCTGCTGACGACTCTCTTCCGACTGAATATTATCGTCGAGATTGAGCAGGATCGAACCGCCACCATCGCTGAACATTTTATTGAAACCGTGACGGCGGTCGTTGAAGATGCGCCAGTAAAAGAATGCTCCACCAAAGAGGAGACCGACACCCACCATCAGTGCAAGCATCACTCCGACCCAGACCAGTGATCTGACAATGATCGAGCCGGTCCGTGTCGCTTCGCGGAGAGCGGCTGGATCGAGCGGCCGGAATTCGAGCGGAATATCCGATAATTTCCGACCCGACCAGAAGACCTTCTGTTCGTACCTGATCTGGCTGAACAGTTCATCGGCAATCTTCTGATCGCTTACTCCCGCGATTTCGACGATATAGTTGCCGATTCTCTTCAGGCGGCGGGGCGCGTCACTCGATGTTGGGCTCTGCTCGATCGCCTTCGTCCAGCGTGAAAAGTTGTCTGTCGCCGACTGCGGTGTATAAAATTCGACGATCAGCAGTCGCGTTTTCACGGAGCCTGCCTGATCCGATCCGATCTGATAGTCAGCGGTGACGGCCTCTGGCAGTCCGCTGTAATCTATTAGTGTCGAACGCTCGCCAAACTGTGGGTCTCTTGAAAGGGTTCGTGGACCAGTGATGTAGGTCTCGGTTCCGGCAATCCGGCCTGTTTGTGGAAGATGGGCGGGAAGTACCGGCAACTGGCCATCACTTTCACCAAGCAAGGCGCGAATTGACTCGAATATCCTGACTTCGTCGCTCGCTTCGATCTGCAGAGATCCCACACCTGAAAGTCTGACGACGTACCGATCGTGCTGAAGCAGACGCGAGCCGTTTAGTGGTGCCCGACGCAGGAATGTCCAGAGTCCGTATGCCCCCGCCGTTTTCCGTAAGGTGAAGAGCTCGACCTTCACGCCGTCATCTTTTCGGGAATAGATTCGAGCCGAAATGGTCAATAATCCGTATTCGTTGCAAATGGCAGCATCCGGACAAACCGATGACGCTGGATTCCTGGACCATTCCTCCCGGGTGATGGTTGTCAGTCGCCCCTTCCCGATCCAGTCGTTTGAGATGCGGGCAGGCAGTTTGATGGAGAGGCCTCCTGCTGGCTCTTCCGCCGCAGCTGGCAAACTGGCCAACTGACTGGTGGTGATAGCAATCAGCATTAGCAGGATATTTTTCAAATTTCGAGTCGTCATTGCCGTCTTCCCGAGGGATCGATTATTCAGTTCCAGCGTTCGAGCTGTTCAAGGATCAGGTCAGAGTATTGCCGTGGATCATTCACGTTGCTGAGAATGAGGCTTGAGTCGATGGCGGCGTTATCGACGATGATGTCTCCGATTCCCATCATCCGCTCTTTGAAGTTTTCACGAACCGAGACGTCCTGGATATGCCGCAGAGGAATGTTACGAGTCGTTTTCGAAAAGAGTCCCTCGGATATCTCCAGCTTGATCGTGGTCAGTGTAAATACGGTGTGGACGTGTCGAATATGCTTGATGATGCTTGGAATGAAGGCGATGATCGCCGCTCCGAAGACCACCCAGAGTGAAACGTGAAAGAATGACAGGATCGCGGCGATCGCCAGTGAGATGAAGGAGGAGACGATATAGCCCATAGCAACCGGATGGAAGGCCGGGTTGATACTGAAGATGACCGTCTCGCCGGAGGCACGAAAAGGATGAGAGTGGCTCCGCCTTCTCCGTCCAGGGCGACGGACATCGGGCTCCCACTCCGGCTCTTCATCTTCCAGTTCCGGCTCCGCGTCATCTTCGTCTGACTGGTCGTCCTCTTCGTCCGCCCAGTCGATATCGTCTGCTTCATCATCAGGATCTTCATGACCTTCGTGACTGGGGAGGTATTCGAGCTCCTCTTCGAATTCATCGTCTGGTTCGTCATCTCGCCCGACCGCTGAGTTGGTGGATGCCCCCCCTTTTTTGAAAGGAGTCGGTCTGCTCACAGGCAACCTGGCTGTTCGGGCCGAACGCGCCACCGGTTTACCGGAGGGGCGAGGCCGAGGTCGATCATCAATTTTGTCTCTGTCTGCCAGATCGTATCCATCTGCCAGATCGTCTCCGTCTGGCAGATCGTATCCATCTGGCAGATCGTCTTCGTCCGGCCAGTCGTCTGCATCCGCGGCACCTGACGCCGTGTAACCTTCGTCTTCCAGCAGGTAGGAATTGGCTTCGCTCAGTCTTCTGGCTGAAGATCCCTGTCCGCCGGCACGAGAATCGAAAGGGTTTGAGTTTCTCATCCGCTCTGGAGTCGTGCGGACACGTGTTCCACAACGATTGCAGAAGAGGCTCTCTTCCGGTAGCTTGTTTCCGCAGCGATAACAGTACATAACGGTCGATTCACACTCTCCTGGTCAGAATATTTTCACTGGTCACCGTGATTCCAGAAACTCTTTCAATATCTGCCAGAAACTCTTTCAATATCTGCCAGAAACTCTTTCAATATCTGCCAGAAACTCTTTCAATATCTGCC
>JBEIMN010000574.1:0-2564 GCA_040378705.1 Acidobacteriota bacterium | reverse complement strand
CTGATCTTTCGACGATCTCGCGCCTGCCCAATGTGCTGATTGCCAGGACGGCGCAGGGGCTGTCGACTGAGATCCTCGAGGGGATCGAGCAGGCGCTGACACAGGCGCTGACTTCGCTTGTCGCCATGCGTGCGGTCGAGGGGCACGAGCTTCAGAAAGAGATCCTCGCCCGAATCGGCGGGATCGAGTCGCAGTTAACAGTGATCGAGGCCAATGTTGACGGGGTTGTCGATGCCTATCGCGAAAAACTGAACAAGCGCGTCTCCGATCTACTCGACAAGGCAGTCATCGATGAGAACCGGCTGACCCAGGAGGTTGCCTACCTTGCCGAGCGGAGTGACATCACCGAAGAGATTGCGCGGCTCAGGAGCCATATCACACAATTGCGGGATCTTGTTGGTGGAGATCAGGAGATCGGCAAGAAACTCGATTTTCTGCTTCAGGAGACCAATCGGGAAGCGAATACGATCCTCTCGAAATCGGCTGAGCTGACGATCTGTGATGCGGCGATCGTCATCAAGACCGAGGTCGAAAAACTGCGTGAACAGGCGCAGAATGTCGAATAATATGACGATCGGAAATCTGATCATCGTCTCAGCGCCATCGGGCGCGGGAAAGACGACGCTGGTGACGGAAGTTCTACGGCTCGATTCGCGGGTTCGTCCGTCGATATCGTTCACCTCGCGCACTCCGCGCGCGGGCGAGATTGACGGCGTCCACTACCATTTCGTGACCTTCGAACGTTTCCAGTCACTGATCGAGGCTGGAGAGTTGCTTGAGTGGGCGCTCGT
The DNA here is from genome assembly GCA_040378705.1 of Acidobacteriota bacterium. Taxonomy (GTDB): domain Bacteria; phylum Acidobacteriota; class Blastocatellia; order RBC074; family RBC074; genus CAIOZW01. The sequence goes on along the minus strand of JBEIMN010000574.1, from coordinate 1,773 downwards.
CCACGGAAACTATTACGGAACTGGTCGTCAGGCCATTACCGACCTGCGGCAGGCCGGGTTTGATGTCATACTGACAATCGATGTCCAGGGCGAACAGCAGGTGCGCCAGTTTTTCAGCGACGCGGTGACCGTCTTTATTCTGCCACCGTCCTATCAGGTGCTCGTTGAGCGCATGGACAATCGCGGAGATACCGACAACGCCGCCTTTCGACTGCGATTGCGAAATGCACTCGGAGAGGTCGCCAGTTATCGCCGCTTCGATTACGTCATCGTCAACGATCATCTGCCGGAAGCGGTCGATGAGTTGGCGACGATCATTCGGGCGGCCCGATTCCGTGGCGATCGACGGTCGATGATCGCCGAAGAGATTTTACAAACATTCGAAGACCTACAGGGAGATATGAACAATGGACAAGCATGAGAAAAATGAAGCACCACATCTGTTTATTGACAGCAAGTATCGGAAGATTCTGATCGCCGCGAAGCGGAGCAAGCAGTTGCAGAAGGGGGCGCGTCCCCGCGTCTCGATGCCCAATGCCAAGATGACGCGCGTCGCGCTCGAAGAGGTCGAAAGGGGCCTGATCGATTTTGAGTTGACTGAGATCGTGGAAAAATAGTCTTTGCCGAAGCGTGGGGCGAGATTGGCTGAAGCCGGAGTTGCTGACTATGGTGCCAGGCTTGTCGAGAGGGATGGTCGACCAATGGCTCTCCCAATCCTGACTTGTCTGGTAACACTCAAATGGACGAACGAGACGAACTACAGCAGGTTGTCGCGCAGGTTCTCGAGTACGCTCGATTCTATCGTGAAATGGGCGTCACCGATATCGCCGATATCGGGGCGCTGCCCCCTGTCGCCGTCTCCAGCACGATTGCGCCAGAATTGACCAGGCCGGACTTGCGTCAACAGGACTCGGCGGCAGAGCCGGCGGCCCGGCCTGCCCCACGGGAGAGTCTGTCCATGCCTGGAAAATCGACCAGCAAGGCGCCGGCGCCACCGCCAAACCTTCCCGGTCAGACATCCGTGGCATACATGACGAAGGTCCCCACACCACCCCCGCTCCTGCCGCTGCCAGTCGTCTCTTCACCAACGGTGGGATTACAGACTCAGAGTGAGGCGACGACTGAGACGCTGGAAGATATTCGACGTGACCTTGGAGATTGCAAACGCTGCAAACTCTGGTCGACGAGAACGAATATCGTCTTCGGTGAGGGCAATCCAACCGCAACGCTCATGCTGGTCGGCGAAGCCCCGGGCGCCGACGAGGACCAGGCTGGAAGGCCATTCATCGGCCGTGCCGGCCAACTGCTCACCAGGATGATCGAATCGATCGAATTGTCGCGCGACGAAATCTATATCGCCAATGTCCTCAAGTCCCGCCCCCCCGATAATCGGAACCCGGAACGGGACGAGATGCTTGCCTGCCGGCCGTTTCTCCTTCGTCAGATTGCGGTTGTCCGTCCCAAACTGATCGTCACTCTCGGCAATCCGGCCACCCAGGCGCTGCTCGATACCAAGGTTGGCATTACCAGAATGCGCGGAATCTTTCACGACTACCCGTATGTTGACGGAATCCGCGTTCTCCCCACTTTTCACCCGGCCTATCTTCTTCGCTCACCCGACAAGAAGCGCGAGGCCTGGGAAGATCTGAAGAAGGTTCGTGATTTCCTGAAACAGCTCTGATCCGCACAGCTTGAAATCCAACGAGGCGATAATGGCGAAAAAATCTCTTCCAGTCCTGCCCGCAAAAACAGCCAGCAGCAGTTATGACTGCT
>JBEIMN010000573.1:0-2572 GCA_040378705.1 Acidobacteriota bacterium | reverse complement strand
GGTACATCTGCACGCTGCTCTTCTTTGCCGCGACGATCAACTATCTTGATCGTCAGGTAATTGGCATTCTGAAACCGACGCTCTCCGAGCAGTTTGGCTGGACAGACATCGATTACGGCAACATTGTCTTCTGGTTTCAGACGGCTTATGCGGTTGGGCTGCTGGTAGTCGGGCGGGTGATGGACTGGCTGGGGACGCGGAAAGGTTTTTCGCTGGCGGTGATCTTCTGGAGTGTTGCGGCGGCGGCGCATTCGCTGGCAAGTGGGGTCATGGGCTTTGCCGCAGCGAGATTTGCGCTCGGGCTTGGCGAAGCGGGCAATTTTCCGGCTTCGATCAAGACGGTTGCTGAGTGGTTTCCAAAGAAGGAGCGGGCGCTGGCAACCGGGATCTTCAATGCCGGCACCAATGTCGGGGTACTGGTTGCCGCGGCCGGAGTCCCCTGGATTACAATCAACTACGGTTGGAAATGGGCGTTCATTCTGACCGGACTGGTTGGATTTGTCTGGCTCGGTTTCTGGTGGGCAATCTACAGACGCCCGGAAGAGCACGCAAACCTTTCGGTGGAGGAGCGTGATCTGATTCAGAGTGACCCGCCAGATCCGGATGTGAAGATCTCCTGGCTGAGCCTGCTTACACACCGGCAGACGTGGGCGGTGGCGGTTGGCAAATTCATGACCGATCCAATCTGGTGGGTCTACCTGTTCTGGCTGCCGGATTTTCTGAAGCGTAATTATGGAATCGACCTCAAGAGTGTCGGACTGCCACTGATCATCGTCTATCTGATCGCGGACGTTGGCAGTGTCGCCGGTGGGTGGCTCTCCTCGACGCTGATCAAGCGAGGCTGGACGATCAACGCCGCGCGCAAGGTGACGATGCTGATCTGTGCGCTCTGTGTCACTCCGATCGTCTTTGCCGCAAAGGCCTCGAACGTCTGGGTCGCGGTTCTGCTGGTCGGTCTCGCCGCGGCAGCGCATCAGGGCTGGTCGGCCAATATTTACACCATTGCTTCGGACATGTTCCCGCGACGGACAATTGGTTCGGTGATCGGTATCGGTGGAATGTCGGGGGCGATTGGCGGCATGCTGATCGCGAAGCTTGTCGGGTATATCCTTGAGTTGACGGGCAGCTATATGCCGATCTTCATTATTGCTGCCTCCGCTTACCTGATCGCCCTGCTGATCGTTCACCTGCTGGCTCCGCGCCTCGAAGAGGCGAAGGTCGATGTTGGTTAAAGACGTGGTGAAGTGAAGATGGTGAACGTGACATTTCATGGTACCAACAAGAGAACAAGGCCCCCTGCATCGGGCCTTGTTCTCTTGTTGGCTGAGCGGACCGTGCTGGCGGCGGGGCCCGGCGTGGGGCCCGGCGTCGGGCCCGGCGGCGGGGCCCGCGGCGAGAGTGGATAAAATGCAGACCAACAACAACTATTGAGCAGTAATGGAAATTTGAGATGAACAGTATATTGCGACGAAGAATCTTTTTTCTGGCAGCATTTCTGGTTCTGGCAGTGGTGTCATACCGTGTCGCCTCGACGGTCCGTGCGGGGCAGAGCGGCGTTTATGACATCGTGCTGGCCCGGGGAAGAGTGATGGATCCGGAATCGGGGCTCGATGGGATTCGGTATGTCGGAGTGCGTGGGAACAGGATTGAGGCGATCTCTGAGCAGAGCCTGACAGGAACGGTAACGATCGACGCTGCCGGAATGGTCATCGCACCGGGATTGATCGACCTCCATTCACATGGTCAGAATGATGAAAACTACCGTTACAAGGCGCGTGACGGGGTGACGACGGCGCTCGAACTCGAGGTCGGAACGGCAGATGTCCCGGCCTGGTACGCTGAACGCGAAGGAAAGTCGCTGATCAATTACGGAGTAACGGTCGGCCACGTTCCGGTGCGGATGAAGGTCATGGGCGACACTGGTTCGTGGTTACCGCGAGACAAGGCGATAACGACACGTGCCACGGTCGACGAGAATCGTCAGATCATGGATCTGATGGTCCGTGGATTGGATGACGGGGCGATCGGGATCGGATTTGGAATCGCCTACGTTACAGGGACACGGCGCGAGGAGATCATGAATATTTTCCAGCTCGCGGCGGATCGTGGCATGACCTGTTTTACGCACGTGAGGTCGCATGGAGCGGTTGAGCCCGGCAGTGCACTGGAGTCGATGCAGGAGGTTGTCGCGAATGCGGCGGCAACGGGAGCTTCGCTTCATATCGTCCACGTCACGAGTACCGGATTGATTCAGACACCAGACTGTCTGCGTTTGATCGATGGTGCACAGCGGCGCGGGCTCGATGTGACGACAGAGGCCTATCCCTACACTGCGGCGATGACGGGCATCGAGACCGCGATCTTTGACGAGGGATGGCAGCAGAAGATGGGGATTGGATATGGCGATCTTCAGTGGGTTGCGACGGGTGAGAGGCTGACGCCGGAGAGTTTTGCGAGGTATCGCAGGCAGGGTGGACTGGTGGTCATTCATTCCATTCCCGAACAGATTGCGAGGCTTGCCGTTAGTCATCCACGAATCATGATTGCCAGTGATGGCGTGATAAATGATGGC
>JBEIMN010000572.1:0-2577 GCA_040378705.1 Acidobacteriota bacterium | reverse complement strand
GTGACATCGCCAGTTCTGTAGGTGATAAAGCTGACAGCCAGATATTTTTGATCCGGTGAGACTGCCAACCCAGGTGTCCATCTCGACCGATACCCTTCGAGCCTTCGAATCTCTTCAATCTTTTTTGTGTTCAAGTTGAAACGGTTGATCACTATTGAAGCATTGTTGTTTTCACTGACAAAGTAGATCGAATCGGTTGAGAGGTACCAATAGCGAGCGATTGGGAAATCACTCAGCTCACTGACGATCGATTCATTGCCGGAGATGAGATCCTTACGCCAGATTCTGTCCGATTTTGTGTAATACAGAAAGCGACTATCAGCAGACTCGAATCCATTACGCCCCTGATCAACGGTGACCTGGACAGGTGCGCTATTGGGTGACGGATCGGCAAGGGTCTTCCAGATCTGATTCAAACCTTTAGTGTACCTGGTGTAGTAGACCCATTTCCCATCTGCCGACCAGGACGGCATGTACGCGCCCTCGCCGTGACTGGTCAACTGGACGACGATCTTCCCATCAGTATTGACGGTATATATTTGAGACTGCTCCGATTTGTGCCGATCGAACGCGATTTTCGTCCCGTCCGGTGACCAGACGGGACTCCCGATACCCGTCTCCTGAAAGGTTGTCAATTGCCTGATCTCAGAGCAGTCTGCATTGGAGACCCATAGTTCATCCCATCCGGTTCGGTTGGAGGTAAATACCAGCTGCTTTCCATCGGGAGAGAACTGCGGTGAGTCATCTGTTCGAGAGGCATTGATCGAGCAGGGATGGCTCGATCGATTGAGTGAATTGGAGGCGAGAGATTCGACACTAATCGAGGTATCATTGATGCTTTGGGTATAGGCCAGAATTTCGCCGTCTGGTGAAATATCGAATTGACTGATTTCCAACGGTACGCTGCTAATGAGCGATGGCTCTCCACCGCGATGGGGAATCTGCCAGAGACGCTGGCTGTCCACACGGCTTGACACGAAGAGGATATTTTTTCCATCGCGAGACCAGCGGGGAGACAAGATCTGTTTGCCATCGTAGGTCAATTGTTTGACCAGACCGTTGAGCAGGTTGACAACGAAAAGGTCGCTCGAGCCGGCGCTGTTCCAGCGAACGAATGCGACTTGTGTACTGTCAGGCGAAAACGCGGGGGTCGTGTCGTAGATCCATTCCATTGCGGGTGGATTGGAAATAGCACGTTTTTCGCGTCCGTCAACGGAAATCAGTTGGATTGCTTTTGGTGAAGCCGGTGTATCTCCGTTGGAGACCGCGATGAATTTCCCATCGGGGGACCAATCGAGTCCACCCTCGACCTCTGCAATCTCCTGCTCCTGGCCACCGAAAGCGGGAATAAGGATTAGTTTGAATTTTTCGTCGTATCTTCTCGATTTTCGAAGAATTGCAAGATGACGCCCATCGGGAGACCAGACTGGATTGGTATCTTCTGCTGGACTGGTCGTAATTCGGAGGAATTCTCCCTGATTTACCAGTTTGATGTAGACATCGATATTGTAATCAGACTGTCCCTCAGACGTAAATGCCAGGAATTTTCCATCAGGAGAAAATTTGGGATAGCTTTCAATCCCGGGCATTGTTGCGAAAGGGATGAATCGGGCGACCTTGCCGTCGCTGCCATATGGTCGAACAAAATACGCTTTATAGGTAAGATAGCCGATGAGAGCGAGAATGATTATTCCGAGGGCGATTACCAGTGTGGTTACCCTTGGGTGGATTTTGCCGGGTACTCTGCCGGAAGGAGTAGCGGATTGCTCTGTAATCGTAGTGTCAGGAATATTGCTCGAATCAAATTGATCGGAAGAGTCGACAGTCGATTCTTCGACCGGTAAAGATGGTTCATCGATTGTTTCGAGCGTGACCTGCTTATTGAAGATGTATCCCTTTCCGGGGACGGTCAGAATAAAGTTCTGATCTTTTGGAGTATCGCCCAGGACCTGGCGAAGCCTGTATATCTGCTGGGTGAGATTGTTGTCCTCGACATGAGTTTCGACCCAGACCTTAGAGATAAGATAGTCCTTGTGAACCATCTCGCCTGCATTCTGGACGAGGAGGACAAGGATTTCGTAGCTTTTTCGTCTCAAGGGCAGAACTTCACCAGACCGAAGCAGGCGGTTTCTGTGTATATCAAGAACGAATGGCCCAAATTTGTAGACGAGATCTTCCTGCATTTTATTACTGCACGTTCATTGCCAAGTTCATTGCCAAGTTCGTCAGTTGGCTTAACGATACTGATCAGGGGAAAACTGTAATACCTGTAACGACTGTCGGGTTGGCTGACAGCGGTCAAAAACGATGAAATCGTATGGTATGGAAGCGTGAATGGTGAAAGCTCTGGTAATGGAGTTTTTGAAAACTGTCCACGGGCCCACTATTTTGCCGGCTCGTAGCTGGCGCAAATTCAAAGTTGATCGATATCTCATACTTAGGGGGGGCTATTTATCTGTAATTCAGGAGCCTTCAGTTTAACGGTGAATTTGTTGTCTTACGTTATTCTCTTACTTTGTTGTCTTACTTTGTTGTCTTACTTTGTTGTCTTACTTTGTTATCTTACTTTGTTATCTT
>JBEIMN010000571.1:0-2578 GCA_040378705.1 Acidobacteriota bacterium | reverse complement strand
TTCGATCAGCGACTTCGCGCCATCGTCACCAGTTGCGGCTTTACCTCATTCCCGAAATATAAGCGCGGTGACCTCACCGGCTGGGCGGGCAATCGCTACATGCCACTCATTGCCTCACGCTATGGCCGGGACGCGGCACGCATGCCCTTCGATTTTCCAGGCCTGCTGATCTCGCTCGCCCCACGGCCAGTCTTCATCAACGCCCCGCTTCACGACGACAACTTCGACCACCAGGGCGTCCTTATCTGCGTTGAGGCGGCTGGCCCCGTCTATGACCAGCTCTTTCACGCCTCCACACGCCTTGTCGCCCGCTACCCCGACGCGGGCCACGATTTCCCAACCCCGATTCGCGAAGAGGCCTACCAGTCGCTCGATCGCTGGCTCCGCGCCTAGAGCCTGATCACGCGCCGCGCATTCTCCCAGAGTATCTTTCGCCGCACTCGCTGATCCGGAACCAGTCGCCGCAACATCGCCAACTGCTTCACCCCGACGCAACGCTCATCCCGGCCATCCACATCCTGGCAATCACTCCCGAACATCAGCTTGTTCTGATGCCGCTGCAGGAACCCGATCGCATGCTCCTCGTCACGCGCGAAGGCGTTTGCTCCCGACCCGGCGGAGAGGTCGGCAAAGAAGTTGCCATAATCACTCAGCCACCGGTCCGTCAGCCCGCCCATCGTCACCTTGCCCTTTGGATAGAGGATACTCTGCTCATGATTCCGATCGATGTTCCCCCACATCGTCTGCGCGTGGCCAATGAAGTTGACCCGCGGAAACTTCTCCAATACACGGTGGAAACGCTCGAAGTTCTGGTTGTACTTCCCGTGCTGGAAATGGAGCAGGATCGGAACCCGATACTCCGTCGCCAGCCCGGCCAGCCGCGTCACATAATCAGAATCGCAGTCGACAAAGAACTTCTGCTCACCAATCCCGATCGCTCCCGACTTCAGGTACTTTTCGATCGTCGGAATCGCCTCCGGCAGCGATGGATCCTCATTGGCGAAAAAGACGAACTCCTTCGGGTATCGCTTCGCCACCGCAACCACAGAGTCGTTCCCATAACAGCCTGCCTCCAGCCCATACCGCGAGCCCGCCGGCAATAACACCGTCTTCGTTACTCCGAGCATCCGCTGATGCCGCACCAGGTCGTCATCGTTCCGCCCCCAGTAATGTGTGTGCTGGTGGATGTCGATGATCTTCTCCCCCGGCTCCAGCACGCTGCCTGCCGCGGCCATTCCCATCGTTGCCAGAAATTCACGTCGCTCCATCACTCTGCCTCCTCGCCTTCAATACTTAATCTTCTCGAGATACTTCTTGCCCGCGGGCACGTTGATGAGCGGCTCCGGTGACTCCTCCTCGATGATGTACCACTCGATCCCGATCTTTCGCGCTGCAATCAATACTCCCCGCACATCGACCTGGCCTGTTCCCAGCGCAACACTCGTTACATCCGGCGCCTGGCCCGTCAGATTGCCAACCGTCCCCTTCTTCATATCCTTCAAATGAAGCAGTCTGAACCGCTGCGGGTACTTCTCCAGCAATTTCGCCGGATCGGCTCCACCGTGCGTCGTCCAGAAGATGTCGTTCTCAAACCAGACCGGCGCCTTGCTCGTCGCCGCTACCAGACGATCGAAGAGCGTGCCCTCTCCATCCCGGACAAACTCGTAACCATGGATGTGATACATAAACCGGAATCCGGCCGCCTGCAATCTGACCGCCGCCCGATTGAAGACCTCCGCCGCCCTTGCCACATCTGCCTCCGTGAACTCCTTGCCGTGCGGAATCCACGCACAACCAACATAGCCCACCTCGAAGATCCGTGCCTCGCCAATCACCCGGTCGATATCCTTGTCGAGCAGGTTGAAATCGGCGTGCATGCTCACCGCCTTCAATCCCGCCTTGTCCAGCTCGGCGCGGAATTGCTGCGGTGTCAGGCCATAGTATCCACCCATCTCAACATTGCGGAATCCCATCGCCCTGACTTTGGCGAGCGTTCCCGGAACATCCTTCCTGAGCTCTTCGCGCATTGAATAGAGCTGCAGCGCCAGCGGCCCTTTGAATGAGCCGGTCTGTGCTGCCGCGGTTGAGAAGAGCAGGCAGAGTGCCAGCAGAAACGAACCTTTTCTGATCATAATGTTCTCCCTGTTGATGGTTTAGGTTGGATCAAACCGGCCACATTCTGCCAGAAAATCGGCTGGAGGAGAATAGCCGTCACCAATCAGAGCGGCGAAATCGAACTGGACATGGATAATCGAATTATTGTTGCGTAAATCTCAAATGTAATTGACAAGGGAGGGGAAGACCGTTACTATCCAATTTCGCTTTAGAAAGCAGACCCGATTAAAGCGATTTCGGGGCGTGGCTCAGCCTGGTAGAGCGCTCGGTTCGGGACCGAGAGGTCGGAGGTTCGAATCCTCTCGCCCCGACTCTTCAAATTCAATAAGTAATAAGCAAAAAAGGCGCTCGAAAGAGTGCCTTTTTTGCGTCTGTTGGGTCCGGCGCTCACGAACCTGACTGCTGCGGCCCATAATGCAGTACACGGTCCGCCACGAACAGAGATATTTCTCTTCATCAAGCA
>JBEIMN010000570.1:0-2578 GCA_040378705.1 Acidobacteriota bacterium | reverse complement strand
TGCCGCGGGACGGGAGACCGGCCACTCATCGGCTGATGAATGGCCGGCCGGATCAGGTCTGATGATTACCAGTCGGTCGGACTACCCGGAGATCAGACTAAGAGATCGAGCCGCTTGTCGGCGTCGCCAAACCGTTCGAGCTTCAGGCCCATCAGATCCATGATCGAGAGGAAGAGGCTGCAGGCGCGACGGTTCTCATTTCCACGATCGAGAAAATCGAGTACCCGACCGGTCCTGAGTTGTCCGCCAGCCTTCCCGGCAAGCACGATCGGCAACTGCTCCGCGCCGTGTGTATCCCCATCGAAGAGGCTCGAGGCAAGCATGAGGATCGAATTATCGAGCAGGGTCGAGCCCCCCTCGTCGATCGATTTCAAACGCTCGGCGAGATACGTAAACTGCTCGACGTGAAACTGGTTGGTGCGGAGGTACATGGCCTCTGTCTCCGGGACGCGGCCATTGTGAGTCAGATCGAGGTGGAGCGCACCACGAACCCCTTCCAGAAATCGGAAGTTCATCTGGGAGAGGTCGTTGTTCAGCATGAGGGTAACGACCCTCGTCTTGTTCATCTGGAAGGCAAGAACGATCAGGTCGAGCATGAGCTTCATGTGCTCGGGAACGAGCTGGGGGAGTTGCTCAGCAGGACGCGTCATCGGTAACGTCACGCTCTGCTGGCCAATCGTCGGGCGCGAGCCCTCGAGCCGTCCCTGCTTCGCAGCAAAGTCGATTCGCTTCTCGACATCCCGAATCGATTCGAGATACTCGTCAAGTTTACGGCGATCGTGTGTACTGACGCGAGGCTGGAGTGAACGCGCATCGGCGAGCACGGCGTCAAGAATGCTGCGGTCGAGCTTCCGACCGGTACCATCACCAACGAGCTGGTCAAAGACGCGTGCCGGATAGATCTCCTTCGGCGCCGGACGGGTTGGGGAGGCCCAGGAGATCGATGAACCATAGATCATCGACAGCCCGTCTTCGAGGCGGAGCTCGTTCGGTTCGATGCCAAGCGCGAGGGCCGGGACCGGACTCTTATCTCCGAGCTGACGGGCAAGTATCTGATCGAATGAGGTGCCGACACGAATCTCTTTCGGGTCGAGACTGACGGGAGCGCCGGAGAGAAGGTTCATCCGTCCGAGGTGTGGACTGGTCGATGAGAGCGCCTGCTGATGGTAGAGACCGCGGACGAAGACGAGGTCTTCGCGAAGCGGCGTCAGCGGCTTCGCTGCCGGGCCGAACTCCATCGCCGCGCCGCTTCCCTTCGCCCACCAGTGCGCCGGCTCGACACCGTTTGAAAAGTAGATGTGCGCAAAACGGACCGGGGGGCGAACCGAATCGCCCGCAAAGACATTGAGCGACTCCATCCACGGCAGGGTGAGTGCAACACCAGCACCGCGCAGAAAATTGCGTCTCGTTACCGAATTCAATTTATTCATTTCAGTCATTTCACTCCCTGCATCGATTCGTTTCGCCGCAATCGGGCCAATTGTGCCAGTTTTTCCAGTTGTGATACTTGTGCCAGTTGTTTTGGGCGGGAGGTTCGAGTCACCTCGCGCGGGTCAGGCGACGCCTCGTTACCGGTGCGATAGCGGAACTGGCGGCTCATGGCGATCTCACCGATCAGCCGTGAGAAGGCGGCGTCGCCGCCCGCGGCGACCATTCGGTCAACGAGTGCCCGATCGGAGGCAAGGACAGTGCGACCAAGTGCATAGCCAATCAGCTTGAAGGAGAGGTTGCGCCGAACCTGCGGATCACGACCGCGAATGAATTCGAGCAGCCCGTCGACACCCGCAATCACCTTCCGATCGGCCGTCTCGCCTGAATCGTCGATCGATTTGCCATCCTGATAGCTTTCACGCCAGCGGCCGGTTGGGTCGTAGCGTTCAAGCGCAAAGCCGAGTGGGTCGATGCGTGTATGGCAGGACGCGCACGAGGCGTTGCGCTTATGCTGTTCGAGCCTCGCCTTGAGCGAAAGCCCGCCAAACAGCTTGTCATCGGCCGGAATCGAGCCGGCATTGGCCGGCGGCGGGGGGACCGGTGTCCCGATGATTCGCCGCAGCAGCCAGTCGCCACGCTTGACCGGACTGGTGCGGAGCGGCGCCGAGGTGACGGTCAGAACCGCCCCAAGCCGCAGCAGCCCGCCACGATGGCTCGCGGCGACACCATCAACCCTGGCGATCCGGTCGCCGCTGCCCTCTCTCCGGATACCATAAAATTCGGCCAGCCGCCGGTTGAGAAAAGTGTAGTCGGCGTTGAACAGCTCACTGACCGGGCGATCCTGCCTGATGATATGCTCGAAGAAGGAGACGGCCTCTTCGTACATCCCGGCACGTACTTCGTCTGTAAACTCTGTGAAACGACTGGTATCGACACCGCGATAACGATCGAAATGATAGAAGCCAAGCCACTGGCCAAAGAACTCCGTTGAGAGTCGCCGCCCTTTCGGATCGGCCAGCATTCGTTTGACCTGCCGGGCGAGTCCCCCCTCGGCCGACAACTCGCCGGCGGCAGCGGCCCGGCGCAACTCTGCATCCGGGATCGAGGCCCAGATGAAGAAACTGAGGCGACTGGCCAGCTCCCACCC
>JBEIMN010000569.1:0-2588 GCA_040378705.1 Acidobacteriota bacterium | reverse complement strand
TTGTGCTCGTACACCGCCTCACGCGGCGCCATCCGGTCGAGCATTCGCCGCAGATCATCGAGCAGCAGCGGCTCATTCTCGTTGACGATCAGCGCCGTCGTCGTGTGCCTCGTCTGGACATTGACCCAGCCATGCCGAACGCCACTCTGCGCAACCAGCTCGGTAATCTCTTTCGTCAGATCGATGAACTGCAGACACTCCGATGTCTGCACTCGAATCTGGCTGTGATAAGTCTTCAATGTCGAGACTCCAACCTCTTCCACCACGGCTTCCCCCACGGCACTATGGACCATAATGAACCTTTCAGAATTCACGAATACCCATCGACCAGCCGCTCTGTCAAACGCCGGAACAGGGCCAAAATATTGTGAGTTAAAAATCAGGTTATCTTAAACGAGCCGCCTGAATCAAGGCTTCCATATGATCCAGATATCGCTCAAGCGCCCGCCGACCTTCTGCCGTCAGTTGATACTGAGTTCGCGGTATCCGTCCCTCGAACGATTTTTGGCAGTCGATGTAGCCCGCCTCTTCAAGCCGCCGGGCGTGAACGCTGATATTGCCGTCAGTCGTCTTCAATAACTCTTTCAATTCACTGAATGTCAGGGTCTCGTTCGCCGCCAGCGCGCTGACAATCCCCAGACGCATCTTTTCATGGATCAGATTATCGAGTTGTGGAGCCTCACCAGCGATGCGCTTTGCCTGCATCGCCCGTCCTTTCGGCTCCGTGGTGGTCGAACGAACACTCTGTCTAGCCACCATGCCTCCTCGCTATCAGCAGTCCGAAAACGATATGAACTCCGCCAAAGCCGGCGGCCATCAACAGGTTGCCATAACGGACCGGCGCGCAGAGCGCCAACCCGCCAAGTAACATAAAACAGAACCCCATCACCGGAACTACCCGTACCGAGTAGACGCCGCCCGACACCACACCAACCCCGTACAGGAGCAGCCAGACCCCGGGCAAGACATCGAGCGAATGGACTCTCGCCAGCGCAAACGAGATCATGGCCCCGGCAATCAGCGGTGGCGCGAGGCTGAGCGTAAATTTTCGCCCCGGTCCGGAGAGCAACTTCTGCCGGGCCGCCCGCGCCTTCCGCTTCATCGCGATCCCGCCAATCGCGAGCGCCAGCGGCAACTCCCAGCCCCAGACCATCATCCACCGGTGCCCTCCACCCATCAGACTTGCCATCCAGGCGGCAATAAAGGCCGTCACCCCGATCAGCACCCCACCGCGCCCGGGAACCGCGGTAAAGGAGGAGGACCATTCCATCGCTTCGCGAATGTAACGGAGATTGTCCATCGCCTGCCCGTGCAGCGATCTGACACGCCGTTCCTCTCCCCCCTCGATCTCTTCCGGCCCTCCCCGGAGCGACCGTGCTGAATTACCAAACACGCGTTTGATTCCTCTTCTGCCATTCAATTTTGGCGAATAATCAGCCCCGCCAGACCCCGTGCGACTCTGTCAATCAACTGTCAAACCCGCCATTTGGCAATTGACCACTCAAATAAACGTCTCGGATGATACACGCCCACACCATGACAGACAAGTACTTTTTCACATAAAGCTCTTTACGCGAAAAATTACTTAAATCAGTGAACCTGATCAGCGTCTGGAGGGGGATGCATTATTGACGAGGGTGCGATAATCAGCCCCCTTGATTTTGACCACCTTGCACATCTCATAGAGGCGGGAACGAAGCCTGACACCGACCCGATCGGTGAGCGTCTCTTCGGTTGACAGTTCCGGATCGTCGAGGTAGTTGGTGGTAAAGATGGTAACTTTGCGGTCGTTGTATCGGGTATTGATGATCTGGGTCATGGTATCACGTACCCAGTCGGTCGGTTTCGAGGCGCCAAGTTCGTCGAGAACAAGGACATCTGCCTGGTAGACAGGTTCGAGAACACGCAGTTCAGTCGCCTGTGAGACTGGATTGTAGCTATCCTGGATCTCCTTGAGCAGATCGCGAAAATCGTAGAAGAGGCAGCGGATCCCCTTGTCGACGAGGGCGCGGAGCGTGGCAACGGCAAGATGTGTCTTGCCGACACCACAGGGGCCCATAAACAGGATGCCGAGATCAAAGACTGGATATTCGCGAACCAGTTTCTGGGCATCATTGAGGGCGTGAGACTGGGAGCTAAAGACATCATCGAAGGTAATATTGTTTCCCTGTGGGCGGTAATTGTCGAATGAACAGTTCTCGTAGCGCCTTGGGATGTGTGCAGCGGCAAGGTATTGTTCGTGCCGGATCTGCCGACGACAGCGGCAGGGGCGAACTCCGCGGCCATCGACCGGTTCCCAGCCTGTCCCCTGGCAATATTCACAATCCATATCCGGTCGTGCCTGTTCTCCGAAATAGTTTCGGACCAATAATAGTCGAGGGTGGAGATCAAGCGTAACCTCCCACGCGAAACCGTGATTATAAGAGACGTCACGGGTGTTTTCAAGAAGTCACCTCATCCCCTCACCGTGTACTCCCAGTCCCACTTCCGCACTTTGATAAAGAAGCGGACAACGGGTATGATCGCGGTTCGTGGTGAGCAGATATTCTTCTCTGAAATGGTCAGGAGCACAATGAAGAACAAGAGAG
>JBEIMN010000568.1:0-2589 GCA_040378705.1 Acidobacteriota bacterium | reverse complement strand
GGATATTCGGCGGACTCTTGTCATTGGCCAGTCTTTGGAGTGCGCGGACAAGTCTGGCCAGAATGTCATGATAAAGGTCCTCGGCATCGGGATGGGAGTGGCTTATCCCGCGCTCTGTCAGGTAGAAATGGAGGCGATAGCGAATCATCTGGCGAACGAGCGGCGCCGCCTCCTCGACGACCAGCTTTGCGAGCAGATCACGCTGCTCGTCTGATTCTCCCGCGTCCCGGGTCTGTAGGAATGCCAGCAGAATCGCGTCCATGCCATTCGCCCACAAGTTTGAGTCGATTCTTCTCACCTCCCCACCCGAGAGTCGCTCGGTCGGGTAGTCCGCAATGAGAAGAACTGTTTTAACTGCCCCCGACACCTCATCGCTGCGACTGAAGGAAGGGAGAATATTGCCAGTGTTAAATCAACTCTGGCCAACTCTGGCTAACTCCAAAGTGTTTATTGGCCGGCGGCCAATCACGATTAGCCAGTAGAATCTGCCTGTGGGGTGGCGCGTAAATTGCTTTTTCAAAAGGACCAATAGGACCTGAGTAATCCAGTGGGCGCTCAGGCTGACGCGGGCTGAAGGGACCGCGAGTGGCACGGCCGGGGTGGCCATTTGGTTATTCGGATTCCAGCGACTGAGGGCGTGTTGACGGCCATGATCCAGTTCTCAGATCTAGTCCCAGTGTTTAGTTCTGGGGTTTAGTTCTGGTGGCCGGCCCTGGCTGAGATCGCCTCCGGGAGCGGGTCCCAACCTCTGCCAATTGATAAAGACGTGTATTTAACCAAATGATTCCCAACTCCAAACATTAATCACAAACTCACCCATCCAATCCGGTACTCCTGAATCTGATCTGGCAAACCTTCCCTGGTAAACCTTCCCTGGCAAACCTTTCCTGGCAATAAAAAAGAGGATGGAGATAGCCTCTTATCGCTACCTCCATCCTCTTGGTCACCTGATCACCTGATCACCTGATCACCTGATCGCCTGATCGCCTGATCACCTGATCACCTGATCGGCTTATTTGAAACTGTCCACTGGTCATTTACCAGCCCGGAACATGGCGTCTCAGGCACGCGCCGGATCTGGCTTGTCAGGCGTGAACCCGAGATCGACGAGCGCCTGGGCCGCCTTCTTCACGTTGAACTTGCCCTCACGCGCCAGCTTGGAAAGGGCGGCGGCGACGATCGCCTCAGCACTCACCTCGAAGTGGTGACGAAGGTGCGGACGATCCTCGCTGCGACCAAATCCATCAGTTCCCAGCGAGACCAAACGATTGCCCAGCCACGGTGAAAGCTGATCCGGCACGATCTTCATGTAGTCGGTCGCGGCAATGATCGGCCCTTCCGACCCGGCAATTGCCTGCAGAATGTAGGGCACCTGCTCCGGCTCGGCCGGGTTGAGCCGGTTGAGTCGATCGACCCGCAACGCGTCGCGCCGCAACTCATTGTAACTCGTCACACTCCAGACATCGGCGTGAACCTTATACTGCTCGGCGAGAATCTTCTGCGCCCGCAGTGACTCCGGAAGCATCGGCCCACTGCCGAAGAGCTGCAACTTCGCCTTGCCGGCGCCGGACTTCAGCTTGTAGATCCCTCTGATGATCCCCTCGCTCACCCCTTCCGGCATCGCCGGCTGAGCATAGTTCTCATTGTAGAGTGTCAGATAATAGAAGAGATCCTCGTGCTCGCCATACATCCGACGCAGTCCATCCTGGACGATGACGGCAATCTCATAGGCATAGGCTGGATCATACGCCGCACAGGTCGGGACTGTACTCGCCAGGACGTGGCTGTGGCCATCCTGATGCTGAAGCCCCTCACCGTTGAGAGTCGTTCGGCCAGCCGTTGCGCCACAAATGAACCCCTTGCCGCGTGAATCGGCGAAGGCCCAGATGAAGTCACCCACTCGCTGGAAACCAAACATCGAGTAGAAGATGAAGAACGGAATCATCTCGACGCTGTAGTTGGCATATGCCGTTCCCGCCGCCGTGAACGAGGCCATCGAGCCGGCCTCTGTGATGCCCTCTTCGAGGATCTGCCCCTCTTTCGATTCCTTGTAGTAAAGGAACATGTCGGAATCATGCGGCTGGTAGAGCTGACCCTGACTGGCATAGATGCCGACCTGGCGGAAGAGCGACTCCATCCCGAAGGTGCGCGCCTCGTCCGGAATGATCGGAACAATCCGTTTGCCAAGCGACTTATCCTTGGTCAGGAGCTGCGTCAGCACACGAACCAGCGCCATGGTCGTCGAGACTTCGCGTTCCTGCGATCCGTCTATCTGCTCCTTAAAGAAGTCGAGCGCCGGCATCGGCAGCGACTCCTTCTTGAACTCACGCGTCGGATAGTAGCCGCCAAGCGACTGGCGTCGCTCGTGAAGGTAGGTCAACTCGCGGCTGTCGGCCGGCGGAACATAGATCTTCGCGGCGATCGCGTCCTTTTCGGATATCGGCAGGTCGAAACGTTTGATGAAATTGACCAGATCAGTCTCGTCGAGCTTCTTCGACTGATGGGCGAGGTTGCGCCCCTCTCCACCTGACGGGCCAAGTCCATAGCCCTTGATCGTCTTCGCGAGAATGACTGTCGGCTGCCCCTTGT
>JBEIMN010000567.1:0-2596 GCA_040378705.1 Acidobacteriota bacterium | reverse complement strand
CGATCTCACAACCATATTATGGCGAGAATGCGTGGCGGATTCCGCTCAATCCGGTAATCGCTGCGCAGCCGATCTCGGCGAAGACGGCGCTTTTTACCGGTGCGATCGCGCTGGCGGCGAACGGGATCCCGATCTTCAACGCGCTCAATAACCGCGGGGTCGATTCCTTCTCGATAGGTGAGCTCGATCAGTTTGGCGGGCATTGTGGACGGTCAGACGACTACCATTACCACTCCGCTCCGCTCCATATCCAGACAAAGGTTGGGCCGTCGCTGCCAATCGGGTACGCGCTTGACGGATTCCCGCTCTATGGCCTGAAGGAGCCGGACGGCGCGATGGTGACCGGACTCGACGAGTTGAACGGCCACTACGATGGCGCCGGAAAGTACCATTATCACAGTACGCTGACCTATCCCTACATCAATGGTGGAATGCGCGGAGTGGTGACGGTCAGCAACGACCAGATCGTGCCGCAGCCGCGCGCTTATTCGGTTCGTCCGTTCACCTCGCCGCTCAACGGCGCGGCGATTACAGGTTTTGCCGTGACCGGCCCCCGTGCCTGGTCGCTCGAGTATACGATCAGCGGGCAGGTCTACAAGGTTGTGTATGGGATCGATGCGGCGGGCAAATACTACTTCGATTTCATCGATCCAGCGGGGACGAAGCGCAGCGAGAGTTACACCCGACGCGGGGTGGTGAGTGGGGTCTCGGCGGCCAGTTACCAGGGGGCGGCGCTGGGAGTCGAGAGTATCGCCTCGATCTTTGGGACGGGGATGACGACCGCGACTGGAAGTGCGACGACGACGCCATTACCGACGCTGATTGGCGGCACTTCCGTTCGGCTGATCGACAGCGCGGGGATGGCGCGGCTTGCGCCGCTCTTTTATGTCTCATCGACTCAGATCAACTTTCAGATTCCACCGGGGACAAGTGATGGGACGGCGCTCGTCTCGATTGGCGCGAACGGTGCGTTCAATGGGTTTGGAACGCTCGAGATTGGGCGGGTCTCGCCGGGATTGTTTACGGCGGACTCGTCGGGACAGGGTTATGCGGCGGCATTGGTCTATCGTTACCGGAGCGGGACTTTGCAGTCGACCGATTCGGTCGCGCGTTACGATCAGCCGACAAACCGAGTGGTTGCGATTCCGATCGATCTGTCGTCGGCGACAGACGACCTCTACCTGACGCTCTTCGGAACCGGGCTTCGGTACCGGACGAGCCTTGGAGCAATCGGTGCGACAATTGGGGGCGTCGAGGCGCAGGTTCTTTACGCTGGCAGCCAGGGGAGCTTCGTTGGGCTTGATCAGGTAAATCTCAGGATTCCGGCGGCACTTGCCGGACGGTCGGGAGATGTCGATGTTGTGCTGACGATCGACGGTAAGATTGCCAACACGGTTCGCATAAGCCTGAAGGGGGCGGTGACGGGAATCTCGTGGTCGATGCAGCGGCTGCCGGATACGGGACAGACCGGCCATTTCGGAGCAAATTATGGTGAGGACTCCGACTATACGATAAATCCGCCGTCTTATCAGCAAAATGGAGACGGCAGCCTGACCGATCGTGTGACCGGTTTGCAATGGCAGCAGGGTGATGGCGGGGAGATGAGCTGGGATGGCGCAAATGGATACTGCGAATCGCTTGTTCTTGCCGGGCGCGACGATTGGCGGATGCCGAGGTTGCCAGAGCTCTTCACGATCAATCACCTCAACAATGTCAATCCGGCGGTCGATGCGTCATTTACGAAAACTTCGGCCGAGTACTGGTGGGCGATTGAGTCGCGCGCTGATGATCCGAATCGCGCCTGGGCAACCAATGCCGGTGGTGGGGCGGGGCCGCATCCGAAGAGTGAGACAATCAGTGGCGGGGGAACGAAGCGTTTCCACGTCCGCTGTGTGCGCGACGCGGCTGCTCCACTGGTAGTGCCGGCGACGCTTGAAGACAATCGTAATGGCACGATTACCGATCACCGCAATGGGCTGATCTGGCAGCAGGTCGAGGTTGTCGACCGGACGTGGGACGACTCCGTGCGCTATTGCGAGGATCTGGCTCTTGCCGGCGCCAGTGACTGGCGTCTTCCCAACCTGCGCGAGCTGCGTTCAATCAATGACGAGGCACGGGTTCGGCCCTCGCTCGACACGACATTCTTTCCCGGGATAGCGGCAATCTTCTGGACCTCATCGACACTTGTCAACCAGACGGCCCGTGCCTGGACGGTCGATTTCAACTTTGGCATTGCTTCGTACAACACCAAGACTGATCGCCTTCGATTACGGTGTGTGCGTGGAGGAGTGAGTTGATGTCAGTCAATCTTCCATCCGTCTCCCTGATTCTGCTTCTTGTCCTGCTCTCACTGCCGACCACGTTTCAGGTTGTGCCGAAGTTTGACGGCAATATTGTTCTCGGTCGTCCAACTGATCGGAGGGTGACGGTCAACTTACTATACCGGGTTTCGAAATCACGGCGGACTTGGCGCCATTGGTGTCAGAATTGGCGGACTCGATTCGCAGGTTCTCTATGCTGGTGCGCAGGGCAGCTACGTCGGGCTTGATCAGCTCAACCTGCGCCTCCCGCGCGAGCTTGCCGGGCGTGGATAGGT
>JBEIMN010000566.1:0-2603 GCA_040378705.1 Acidobacteriota bacterium | reverse complement strand
GGGGTGGGGGGGGTTTTTTGGGCGTGCCCCCACCGCCCGACGCGGCGACCGCCAAACTGTCCAGGGCGATCACGAGGCCGTTTTCAACTTCTCACGCCACCTGACCACCGAGCCGCCGATAACGATCACCAGACCAACCATCAGGCAGGCGGTGATTCCGATATTCAGCCACAACCCCTTCGGCAGATAATTATCGCGGATATTCTGAAAGCCGGCAGTCAGTTCGATCACCGTCAAAAACGAGAGTGGAAGTATCGTCACCCACGCATAGCGTGCCCGACCGCGGTTGATGATCCAGGTCGTTCCGACGCAGAGGGCAACGCAGGCGAGCATCTGATTGGCCATGCCGAATAGCGGCCAGATGGTCGCGATCGAGCCGGTCCAGATGAGATAGGCCCAGGGCACGACCGCCAGAACGCTTGCCAGGATCGCGCCCGGGATCCAGTCTGTCCGTGCGAACCGCGGATGGATGAGTCCCAGCGACTCGTGCATCATAAAACGCGCGACGCGCGTTCCGGCATCGACCGTCGTCAGAATGAAGAGCGCCTCGAACATGATCGCGAAGTGGTACCAGTAGCTCATGAGCCCCTCCATTCCACGGATCGAGGAGAATATCTGCGCCATGCCGACGGCGAGACTCACCGCGCCACCGGTCCGCCCGGCGAGCCGCTCCTCGCCAACCGCTTGCGTCAATGCCTCCAGATTCGATTCGTTGAATCCCATCGCCCGCAGCGAGCCATCGATCTTCGCAAAGGCCTCGACCGGGACATTGATCTGGAAATAGTCGTGCGGGAACATCGACGACGCCGCGATCAGCGCCATCACTCCGACGATCGACTCACAGAGCATTGCGCCATAGCCGATCGAGCGCGCATGCGACTCCTTATCGATCATCTTTGGCGTCGTTCCGGAGGAGACAAGGGCGTGAAAACCGGAGATCGCGCCGCAGGCAATGGTAATGAAGACGAACGGAAAGACCTTGCCCGGAATGATCGGTCCGCCACCAGCAATGAATGGGGTGACCGACGGCATCCGCAGTGTCGGCATGACCCAGAAGATCCCGAGCGCCAGAAAAGCGATCGAGCCAAGTTTCATGTAAGAACTGAGATAGTCGCGCGGCGCGAGCAGCAGCCAGACCGGCAGAACCGAGGCAACGAAACCATAAACGGCCACGAGCAGCGTGATCCCGTTCTTGTCAAATTCAAAGTAGTGACCATAGGCGGAGTCCTGAACCACCTTGCCGTAGACCACGGCAAGCACGAGCAGCGCGACGCCGACAATGGTCGCGTTGGTGATGGCACGATGTGAGCCGCCGTTCCAGCGGAACATGTAGAGTCCCATCACCAGGGCGATTGGAATCGTCATCGCGATGGTGAAGAGTCCCCACGGACTCTCCGCGAGGGCGTTGACCACGGCGAGGCCAACCCCTGCAAGCGCGACATAGAGAATGATGATGATCGCGATCGTCGCCACCGCCCCCGTCACGCGGTCGATCTCGTGCCGTGCAATCTCGGCCAGTGACTTGCCATCGTGACGTATCGAGGCGACAAGGACGGTGAAGTCGTGGACCGCTCCGCCAATCACCACGCCGACGATCAGCCAGATCAGTCCTGGCAGAAATCCGAACTGCGCTGCCAGCACCGGACCGATCAGCGGTCCGGGTCCGCTGATCGCCGCAAAATGATGCCCCCATAAAACGTAGCGGTTGGTTGGAGTATAGTTTGATCCGTCATTGAACCGGTGTGCCGGCGTAACGCGTGTGTCGTCGAGCACCATAACCTTCGCCGCCAGAAATGCGCTGTAATAACGGTATGCAATGGCATAGATGCCAAGGACGGCGATCAGGATCGGGACCGCGTTTATGGTCATTCTGAACTCCTTGTTTCAGTTTCAGTCTATTTTGTGTAAAAGCAGTTATGAAGAGGCAATATCTGCCCAGGCCAGAACATTGGAACAGAGCAGTCGAACAGCCTGGTCGGAGCCTGCCAGCAACGGATGCGGATTATAGCGCGATGACGACTGAGTTGCCATTACCCGACGACATTCGATCGTGTTTGGCGAGCCGTGTTACAATCGCGTTTCGTAATAATCAAGCACCCTGTACGCACCCTGTGGAGAAGACCATGGCCGATAAAAAGGATAACCGGGAAGAACTGAATGACCGCCACGAAACGCGATCAGGCATCGGGATGAAGAGCCACTTCGCCGCCGACGAGAACGAATCCGCCGGGCCGGGAAGCTATCCGTACACGCGTGGAATCTACCCGACAATGTACCGCGGCCGCCTCTGGACGATGCGCCAATACGCAGGTTTCGCCACCGCCGCCGAATCTAACCACCGCTACAAATATCTGCTCGAGCAGGGAACGACCGGGCTCTCGGTGGCCTTCGATCTGCCGACGCAGATCGGGTATGACAGTGACCACCCGCTCGCCCTCGGCGAGGTCGGGCGGGTCGGAGTCCCGATCGACTCGCTTGCCGATATGGAGACACTTTTTGACGGTATCCCGCTCGACAAGGTCTCGACCTCGATGACGATCAACTCCACCGCGCCGATTCTGCTCGCGCTCTATGTGGCAGTTGCCGAGCGACAGGGTGTGTCG
>JBEIMN010000565.1:0-2603 GCA_040378705.1 Acidobacteriota bacterium | reverse complement strand
GCCGGTTGCCATGCCACAGCGGGGTGGTTCTGGGGATTCTGATGAGGGCACGGCGGGCTTGAAGGAGATTCCGGCGCTCTTGCCGAGGAGTCGACAACCGATAATCTGAGGTGACGCGGCGGCGTCAATTTGTCAATGAACTGCGGGGGTGAGAGGACAGGTTCTTCCTTTCATCCCCGCAGTGCTGTTTGGTGCTCACGATGTGAAGTCTGACCGACCGGCTCCAGGATCTGTAATTGGGATCTTCCTGTCGCCTGTCGCCTGTAGATTGATCGCGGTGAATCTGGACTTCTCGCCCGGTCCAAGTTAGGATTCACACCCACCACATTTTGTATTTGGATATCCATCATCGACTGGCAAAAGGAGAAGTCCGTGAATAAAGCTTTAAGGCAGGAGTCTGTCGGGGGTCTGCCCGTTGCCGAGAGGACAAGACGCCGCATCAATCGAAGAGTTATGCCGTATCTGCTCTTGCTCTATTTTATTGCCTTCATCGATCGGACCAATGTCAGTGTCGCGGCACTGCAGATGAAGGTCGATCTCGGTTTTACCGACACGGTGATCGGGTCTGGGGCAGGTATTTTCTTCATTGGTTATTTTCTGCTGGAGATCCCCGGTTCGCTGATCGTCGAGAACTGGAGTGCTCGAAAGTGGATTGCGCGGATCATGATCTCGTGGGGATTGGTCGCCTCGCTGATGGGATTGATTGGTACGCACTGGCTCGACTTTACCAGTACGACCAATCAGTTTTATGGTCTTCGGTTCATCCTTGGGGCAGCAGAGGCGGGTTTCTTTCCTGGAATCATCGTTTACATTTCCCACTGGTTTCGGGCAGAGGATCGGGCGAAGGCAAAGGCAGGGTTTCTGATTGGGATCCCGATCGCGACAATAGTTGGGGTGCCGCTTTCGCAATTTATCATGCACCAGATCAACTGGTTGGGCTGGCCGGGCTGGCGTTGGGTCTTCATTCTTGAAGGGATTCCCTCGATCATTCTTGGGATCGCGACGATCTATATTCTGACCGACCGGCCGCAGCAGGCCGCATGGTTGCCGGATGACGAGAAGGAGTGGCTCGTCAACGAGCTGGCACGCGAGCGTAAGGAGAAGCTGGCCTCGAATGAGGGGACGATTCGTCAGGGGTTGATTATTGCCTTCCGGACGCCACAGACCTATCTGCTGGCGATGATCTATTTCTTTGTCGTCACCGGATACTATGGCCTCACCTTTTTCCTGCCGTCGATTTCAGCAAAGATGAAGGGGACCTCGGTTTCGATGCAGACAGTTGTGACGATGCTTCCCTACATTTGTGGTTTTGCGACGATGTTGCTGAATGGAATTCATTCTGACAAGACTGGAGAGCGGCGCTGGCATACGATCTGGTCGATCTGGCTTGGGGCAGCCGCCATGGCGCTCAGCATCCTGTCAGGCGACAATGTGGCGTTGACCGTGGCCTTTCTGAGTCTGGTTGGAGTGGGTGTTCACGCCTATCTGCCGGTCTTCTGGACCTGGCCGAGCGCGATCATGACGACTTCGGCCGCAGCAACGGCGATCGGATTGATCAATTCGGTTGGGAATCTGGGCGGATATCTCGGACCACGGATTGTTGGCGAGCTCAGTACGAGCACCGGATCATACGATGCTGGCCTCTGGTTTCTCGCGGTCTGCATTATGATCAGCGGGATACTGGCACTGTTTCTTCGAAAACCCGTCGGCAAAAATCTTATTTCCGGCGGGTGAGAGGAATGAGAACCTCTTCGTGAAATCGGTCGCATCCGAGGCATAGATTCTGAAAAGTTTTGCCCGATGGTGTCGTAGTGGTTGAGGCCTCGATAAACTTCTCGACCGACCAGCCGTGCGAGATACCCATTCGTTCCGGGTGGCCCATTGAGAGTGCCTCGTAGACGGGATTTCCGATGAGACGTTCGAGGATCGATTCGAGTTTCTCTTCGAGAAGGTTGCCAATGGGGGCTTTGGTCTTGATGCAGCAAGGGTAGACGTTGCCATTTGGCTCGATGCTGACCTCTGAGCCATTGTATCGGTACTGCAGAAAATTGAGTGCACCGGACCAGCGGTTGCAGAAGTTTTCATTAAGTCTGGCGCTGGAGAGTTCGTTGAGCCAGGCGCGACCGCGAGGCCAGAGTGGGCCGATCCATTGCTCCTCCGTCGCGCCAAAGATGGTAAAGTTCCGTTGTTCGAGAGGGGGTGTACCGCTCTTTGCACCGATGGTCTCTTCGTGGACCAGACCTCTCGATTCGAAGAGGCGTGTCAGTCGTTCAGTCTGGCGCTGGCGTGCCTCGACGGTCTCCATTCCCTGGTGATGCTGGTCGATTCCTGAGACTGAGATCTGCCAGACGTGGTGGGCGAGCAGTTCGTCAAGAATCCTTTCGTTGAGGTGGTCACCGGTTGTCTGGACGATTAGTCTGACCTCGCCATTGTATTTGGTGTCAAGAAGGTCGAGTGCGGAATAGAGTACCGGTTCACGTACCGCTTCGTGCAGAACTTCGCCACCGGAGAGGATGACACGGCCGATCTTTTCGCGTGGCTGCCCGGTTGATGGATCACAGTCATTCAGATCGAGCCAGGTCAGACGATCGGGGAGATTGTCG
>JBEIMN010000564.1:0-2612 GCA_040378705.1 Acidobacteriota bacterium | reverse complement strand
TTTCCGGACAGATAGGTCGATAGTCCGCGCGCGTGTGCAAGCTTGAAGGTCTTGTGAACCGTCGGCCTTCGCATGTCAGCATCGATCAGGAGAACGGAGGAGCCAAGCTGGGCCATCGAAATGGCCGTGTTGACGGCGGTGGTGGTCTTACCTTCGCCGGGCTGGCTGCTGGTCAGGAGGATCGTCTTTGGTGGTTTGCCGGCCGTTGAGAGAAGCAGCGACGTCCGCAACATTCGATAAGCCTCGACCACTGACGAGAGTCCATCGAGCGTCGCGAGCTGGTTGCCCTTTGGCTGCAGGCCCCGCGGAACAATGCCGCCAATATTGGTGATGACCGTTCCCTTGCCGACTCGCTGCCGCTGACGGTTCTGCTCATCAGGATCCTTGAGAGACTCTCGCCTCCTGGTGTGAGAGGAGCGCAGCGACTGGGAATTCATGGCCGGGATCACCGCCAGCGTCGGCAACTGTGTCGCACGCATAACATCTTCGATATTCTTGACCGAATTGTCGAGATACTCGATCAAAAGCGCCAGGCCGACTCCCGCCCCAAGGCTCAGGATCAGCCCGAAGAGGACTGTTCGCAGGCGATGTGGTCCGACAGGCTCGGTCGGAGTTCTGGCCGGATCGATGATCCGGAGATCCTTCACCTGATCTGCCCGCTGAATGTTGACCTGATTCGTCTTCTGCAGAAAGTCGTTGTAAAGCTCCTTGGCGGTGTCGACATTCTGCTTCAAAATGTTGAACTGGATCGCGTCCTGATTCTGCTGAATAGCCTCGCCTTTGGCGCGGGTGAGGGACTCCTTGATCAGCGACTCCTCACGCACTGCGCGGTCATAATCGGCTCGCAGGCGATCCGAAAGCATTCGTGACTCGGTCGTAATCAGCGAATCGAGCTCCTCGATCTGGTGTTTGGTCTCGACGATCTTCGGATTCTCCGGTCCGAATCGGGCATTGAGCTCGGCCAGTTTCAACTGCAAAGCGTTCAGATCCACCCGGAGCTGGAGGCTTCGCTTGTCGGAAAACGCCTCTGGAAGCTGGGAAATCCGGCCTTTTCTGACCTCCTCATAGATCGATTGCTTGAGAATTCGATCGGTCTCCGCCTTCTGCGCCTGGCTATAGACCTCTGTCAGCTTGTCCCCGGTCAGGCTCGACGAATCTGAGCCACCGAAGAGGTTGTGAGAGATCGAATAGCTCGCGAGCGCCTGCTCAGCCTGCTGTACCTGCGTCTGAAGACTGCGCGTCGTCCGATCGAGCCAGTTGGCGGAAGTCGTAAAGTTCTCGGTCTTGTTTCGATAGCTATACTCGATGAGGACGCGCGCGACACCATTGGCGACGTTCGAGACGACCTCCGGATCGGTATGAGTAAACCTGACATCGATGGCTCGCGTGTTGGCCACCTGCTGAACCGTGAGGGTGTTCATCAGAAGTTGGACATAGGGGGCAAGCCGGGCCTTCTCCTGCGCTGTCCTGACCTCGTTGGCCATCGGCTCAATCACGAGTGGCTCGATCGCTGGCAGTGGACTGCGCTTGACGGTTGGCCGGCTGCCGAATTTGGAGAATATCGACTGCAGAGATTCTGATATCGAACGTCGTCCGCCATCCAGAAACTGTGGATTCTGGTCAAGGCGCAGCATCACCACCACATCCTCCAACAGCGGATAGGTCTTGATCATCAGGAGATCGGTGTTTATCCGCTCGTTGTCATTTGAGGCGAGCACGAGATCGCCAAGCTTCATCTCTGACTTGTTCTGAGTGAAGGCGATCTTTGCCGCCGCCTGGTAATAGGATCGATTTCGGAAGGTCTCGACGGTGACGATTGTCGTGGCGACAATGACGATCGACAGAATGAGCAATTTTCGCTTGCGAACCTTGCGCCAGATCTCACGAAGATCAAAGCCCTCGCCTGAGGATGGCGTGGTATTGTAGTTGTAAGACAACTGATCAAGTGAGGTCAGCGCCGGCGCGCCGCTTGGCCTGATCTGAAGGGATCTGTCACCATTCGACGATCGATCCCAGTTATTATTATCCGCCATCGATAAACCTGCCTTAATTCCCCGAAGCGAGTGATCATTATTGACTGGAATGGACGGGCCTGGTTAAAACGGCCCCAGTTGATCCATTTGGTTGACCCCATTGGTTGATCCCATTGGTTGACCCGATTGGTTGATCCCATTTGGTAAACCACGATTACTGTTCAGCCTGAATGGATCCCGAACAGAACCAGCGCGAGCATTGACTGAAACCTTCGTCCGATCCTGATCACATAATTAAATGCTTCAAGATACCTGCCATGTGAGTTCCTTTACGGCCGTTCAGATAAGATCAGATACGATCAGAGACGATCGGGCAGATCTCCCCGAACCCTGAAGCGGTTCAATAAACCCGAACCTTCAGAAACCATTAGAAACAATAACATTAATCTGGGTTGCACACACCCCGATTATTACCGCTAAAGAATGGTGATTCCCCCGGCTCGCGACCTTCAGTCAACATCTCCCCTCACCCAATTGGCGGTGAACAAGACGATCGACGGTCGAATCTGCGCCAATATTCGAATTTAGCGAATAACCCCCATCATTACGGTCTGTGCCATGGCCATTCCCAACGTCGAT
>JBEIMN010000563.1:0-2614 GCA_040378705.1 Acidobacteriota bacterium | reverse complement strand
GCCGTGACCGCCGGGGCCGCCGTGACCGCCGGGGCCGCCGTGACCGCCGGGGCCGCCGTGACCGCCGGGGCCGCCGTGGATGTTAATTGTGACCGCCAAAGTAATCAAGCCGATCGCCAGAGATCCCCGGATGTTTCGTTCCGGCTCATCCGCTCAGTCTCAATTGTTGCGTTTCACACCCGTCATCCGATGGCCGACATCAAGAGATTTATTGATGAGGTTGTGGCATACTTGCCGCCATATTCAGGATTCAGGGCTTCGATGAAGCTGACGAGCCTGATAAAATTGACGAAACTGATAAAACTGAATATTGGCAATACTGGCAAATCAGGAGGACTCTTCACGTGTCGACACAAACTTTCGACGTGATCATCGTCGGGGCCGGGCTCTCGGGGATCGGCGCGGGTGTCCATTTGCAAAAGCACTGCCCTGGCAAGAGCTTCACCATCCTCGAGGCGCGCGGCGCGGTCGGAGGAACGTGGGATCTCTTCCGTTATCCGGGCATTCGCTCCGACAGTGACATGCACACCTTCGGCTACAATTTCAAGCCGTGGAAGAACCCGCGTGCGCTGGCTGACGGGCCGTCGATCCGCGCCTATGTCAATGAGGCCGCCGTCGAGTACGGGCTGATTCCGCATATCCGCTTCGACCATAAGGTCCGCCGCGCTTCCTGGTCGACGGCCACCGCACGCTGGACGGTCGAGGTCGAGGCCGGCGGCGAACTGACAACCGTCACCTCGCGCTTCCTGATTATGTGTTCTGGCTACTATCGCTATGGGGCTGGATACACCCCGGATTTCAAGGGGCTCGACGATTACGACGGCCAATTGATTCATCCGCAGCTCTGGCCGGAAGATCTGGACTATGCCGGCAAGCGGGTCGTCGTCGTCGGCAGCGGTGCGACCGCCGTCACGCTTGTCCCGGCACTGGCGGAGCGTGCCGCGCACGTGACAATGCTCCAGCGTTCACCGACCTACCTCGTATCGGTTCCGGCCATCGACCCCGTCGCCGCCTGGTTTCGACGCCATCTGCCGCTGCCGACCGCCTACGCTGCAACACGCTGGAAGAACATTCTGCTCCACCTCGTCCTCTATAACTTCATCCGCTTCTTTCCACAGGCGGCGAAGCGATACCTGCTCGAACTGATTCGCGCCCAGCTTGGCCCGGATTATGACATCGAGACCCACTTCAATCCGCGCTACAATCCGTGGGATGAGCGACTCTGCGCCGTACCGGACAACGATTTCTTCAGGGCCATCAACGGCGGAAAAGTCGAGGTCGTCACCGACCAGATCGAGACCTTCACCCGGACCGGGATTCGCCTCGCCTCCGGGCGTGAGCTCGAGGCTGACATCATCGTCACCGCGACCGGGCTTGAACTTCAGTTTGCCGGTGGTGCAGTGATCGATGTCGATGGGAGCCCGGTTGAAACCGGCCGAGTAGTCTTTTACAAGGGGCTCATGTTCGGCGGGGTCCCCAATTTCGCGCTGATCTTTGGCTATGCCAACGCGTCGTGGACACTGCGGGCAGACCTTCTCTCCGAGTACCTCTGCCGGCTGATCAACTTTATGGATCGCAAAGGTTACGTCGAATTTCGTCCGGCAATACCTGACCAGGCGATGGCCCTGCGTCCGGCGGTCGAACTTAAGTCGGGTTACTTCAGGCGCGCCGACACTCTTCTCCCGCGGCAGGGGGATCGCGGCCCGTGGCGAAATCCGCAGAACTACGCCTTTGACATTCTGCGTTTCCGCTTTGGCTCGCTCCGGGGGACGAACCTCCGGTTTCGGTGAGTTGTCGCGATTGTCACTTAAACGCAAATCTCAAACTCTAAATCGATAAACTGAGGTCTTTCCACATGAACATAAGAGAACAGCAGCGCCGTGAATTTTTGAAGAAGGCGACGCAAACCGCCACCGCCCTGATGATGCCAATCAGCAGTTCGGCCAGTCCCGGCTTGATGCCAGTATCGACGTCCACAGGCAAGGCGTCCCCATCCATTCGGATTGGCATTCTGATGGGAACCTTTGACACCGGCACATTCGCCGCTCGATTGGATGGCGTCAGGGCCAGTGGACTCGACTGTGTGCAACTGAGCATGGAGAGTGCGGGAATGGCGTTGATGCCCGATGCCATTCCCACCGAACTGGCGAAGCAGATTCGGAGCGAAGCGGCGGCGCGCAAGGTTACGCTGGCCTCGGTATCGGGCACCTTCAATATGTGCCATCCCGACGCCGAGTACCGGCGCGATGGATTACGACGCTTGCGAGTTCTCGCCGAGGCCTGCCCGGCAATGGGAATCGACAAGATTCACCTCTGTTCAGGTACCCGTGACCGCACAAGCATGTGGCGGGCACATCCTGACAACGACACGCCCGAAGCCT
The DNA here is from genome assembly GCA_040378705.1 of Acidobacteriota bacterium. Taxonomy (GTDB): domain Bacteria; phylum Acidobacteriota; class Blastocatellia; order RBC074; family RBC074; genus CAIOZW01. Next base: position 233 of record JBEIMN010000563.1, on the reverse strand, counting down.
GGCGTGACACGACCGCCAGCATGCGCGAAGCCGTCGACATTGCACGCCAGGCACGCGTCGTTCTCGCTTTTGAGCCTGAGGTCAATAACGTCGTCAGCTCGGCCCGCAAGGCACGGCGACTCATGGACGAGATCGGGTCACCAAACCTTAAGGTAACCTTCGATGCCGCCAACCTCTTTCCGAAGGGGCAGCTCCCGCGCATGAAGGAGATTCTAGAGGAGGCATTCTCCCTC
>JBEIMN010000562.1:0-2624 GCA_040378705.1 Acidobacteriota bacterium | reverse complement strand
GATGCGGAGAGTTACTGGAAGGAGATGTTCTACGCTTATGGCCGGCTGGGGGCGCGGATGTCGGATACGCGTTCGCGTGCGATATCGAGTGAGTATCAGCAGTTTATGATGCCGCTCAACCATCGGCTGATCAATCGAAGCCTTGGGATCGTCGTTCACAGCGATTATGCAGCCTCGCAGTTGGAGGGGCTCTCGCCGGAGATTCCGGTTGAAGTGATTCCGCATCATCTGTCGCCGGCGGCATTGGAGCTGGATGGATGGGATCAGGGGGAGTGTCGTCGTTCGCTTGGATTGCCGGAGGATGCGTTCATCGTTTCGTCGCATGGATTTGTGACGCAGCCAAAGCGGTTACCGATCGTTCTGGCGGCCTTTCGGCAGCTGTTGAAGGTATTGCCGAGTGCGCGATACCTGATTGTTGGTGAGGACCACTGGCACTGGAAGATTGCACCGCTGATCGAGGAGATGGGGTTGCAGGGATCGGTTCGGCTGACAGGGTATGTGACAGGCAAGGATTTTTTCCGTTATCTGAAGGCTTCGGATGCGCTCGTCAACCTTCGTTATCCGACGGCGGGTGAGACATCCGGAACATTGATTCGGAGTCTTGGTTCGGGCAAGCCGGTGATTGTCACCGATTTTGGGCAGTTCAGTGATCTGCCGGATGAGATCTGTCTGAAAGTGGCTCCGGGTGAGGACGAAGAGCGTCGACTGGCCGATCATTTGCAGTCACTCGCCTATCGGCCGGCGCTGCGCGAGCATCTTTCGCGACGGGCCCGTGACTGGGTGCGCGAGGAGTGTGCGATCGAGCGTTCCGCCGATCGCTATCTCGGCTTCGCCGGGCGGCTGGTCGAGGCGCAGCGGAGCCGTGGAGTGGCTCCGGAATCGGTTGGATCGGTTGAACCATTTGAAATTAACTATCGGCTCGATTTTCCACCTGAACCGACGCTGCAGATTGATCCGACGGAGGCGCTCAATTACGTTGGCGGATTTTTTGCCGACAATCCTGACGCCCTTGGTTATCTCAGGACTCACGCGCGAAGGCTGCTCGAGACACTGGCGCTGACCCCGGTTGGCAACCCGCAGCAGAAGATACTGGAACTGAGCAGCTATCTGCAGATCCCGGCGCTTCTCCACAAGTATGGCCGTTATGGGGAGATTCTGGTCACCAACTGGTGGGAGGGAGAGCCGCGCGAAAAGCCGATGTCATTGCGGCACGCGGTGACAGGTGAGGAGCTTCATTACCGGATGCGCAATGTTGATGTTGAGCGCGATCAGCTTCCTTTTGCTGATGGGTCGATCGATGTCGCGCTCAGTTGCGAATTGATCGAGCATCTACGCGAGGATCCGCTCCACATGCTGGTCGATCTGCACCGTGTTCTGAAATGGGGTGGGCTGCTGATCCTCACCACGCCCAACATTGCCTCAGCGCACAGTGTCAGGGCGGTCCTTGGTGGGGGAAGCCCCTACATTTATGGCCAGTACAATCGACGCAGTCCGGCCGATCGTCATTCGCGGGAGTACACGCCGGAAGACGTGCGGATCGCGATGGAGTCGGCCGGTTTCCAGGTTGTCAGGCTGCTGACCAGCAATATCTGGCACGAGGCTGACGAGGATCTGCTGGCGCGGCTCGACCGGACAGGGGTTCCGTGGGATCTCCGTGGTGACAATATCTTTGCCGTCGGGCGTAAGTTGAGCCGCAAGATTACGAGGTATCCGGAAGAACTCTACGAATAGCGGAGTTGGCCGGCGTGGCAGATGATCGAACGCTGCACGGGAGTCGTCGATGACGTCCGTCAAATTTTCCATTCACAGATTATTGTAAATTTTTTCCGATCAGATCACTGTTTGGCTGGTCGCGGACAATCCGCAGGAACGGAAAATTATGATCTCCGCCATCAACATTTCGAAGCAGTACCGCCTCTATGACACACCGGTAAGCCGTTTCAAGGAGATTCTTTCCGGGGGGCGTCTTCGATACCACCGTGAGTTTCACGCGCTTGAAGATATCTCGATCGAGGTTCCGACGGGAGAGGCGCTGGGGGTGATCGGGCGGAATGGGGCGGGCAAATCGACGCTGCTCCAGATCATTGCCGGGGTGTTGCAGCCAACGAGCGGCGAGGTTCGGGTCAAAGGTCGGGTCACGGCGCTGCTTGAGTTGGGAAGTGGTTTCAATCCGGAGTATACCGGACGTGAGAACATCATCCTGAGTGGGCAGATCCTTGGGGTGAGTGAGGCGGAGATGCGGCGAAAGCTGGACGTGATCGTCAGTTTTGCCGAGCTCGAGGCATTCGTTGATCAGCCTGTCAGAACCTATTCGACGGGGATGCTGATGCGGCTTGCCTTCGCGGCGGCGATCCACGTCGATCCGGATGTACTGATTGTCGATGAGGCGCTCTCGGTTGGGGACGTCTATTTCCAGCGGAAGTCGCTCGATCGGATGGACTATTTTCGGCGAGCGGGGAAGACGGTGCTTTTCGTTTCGCACGATCCGGGGCTGATCCAGCGATTCTGTGACCGAGCGCTCTGGCTGGAGGCCGGCAGGACGATGATGCTCGGGCCGGCGCGCGATGTTGTCACCGCCTACCAGGCATTCTGTGTCAAGCTTGAAGAGTCACGGCTGCGTGATG
>JBEIMN010000561.1:0-2627 GCA_040378705.1 Acidobacteriota bacterium | reverse complement strand
CGAACGTCACCGCCAGGAAGCCCTCCGGATCAGCCACCCGACTATAACACCGGAGTTATGCAACATCAAGATACTGATGAATTGACACCATCGCCGGGGCAACGATACAATGCAGCCGTTTTACGGAAGGCATTACGGAGGAGATACGATGAACACATTTCTCTATTTTATCGGCGGCCTCGGACCGACCGAGTTAGTCATAATCCTGGTAATACTGCTGGTTCTTTTCGGAGGCAGCCGCCTCCCCTCGCTGGCAAAGGGTCTTGGCGAAAGCGTTCGCAGCTTCAAAAAGGGCATTGCCGAAGAGGAGAACGAGACTAAGGAGTCGAAAAACAGTCAGGGAAAATAGCCCTCGACCCGAAGAGTCAGGCCTGAGAATATCAGGCTTTCCATAAATCTGACCGGCACGACAGCCATGGCCCGCAAGCGCTCTCACCAGCATCAGCGTTCCAATCGGACCCAGGGGGCGGGGTCGGAGCGATCCTACTTTGAGTATCTGATCTCAGCGCCGGCTCACCGCACATCGCGAACTGAGCTCGTGCGCGTCATTCGCGGCGGCGAGGACACCTATCTCGAACTGAAAGTCCGATTCAGCAACGTCGAGAAGCTGACGGCGGAGATCATTGCCCTCGCGAATACGGATGGCGGAGCGATTGTCTTTGGGGTCGACGACCAGTTGCGAATCGAGGGGGTAGACGACCCGGAGAGTGTCGAGGAGCAGCTTCGGGACATCTGTGCGCGGCAGATTCAGCCACCGGTAATGCCCTGGATCAACAAGGTCGCCTTCGATAACGGGCGAAGGATTGTTGTGCTTGAGCTGACCCCGGCGAGAAGGCCGCACCGAACGCTGGACGATCGATTTTACGTTCGTGAAGGGGCGATCAAGCGTGAAGCGACACGGGAGGAGCTCTCCCGAATTTATGGTGAAACACATCTGACCCGTTTCGAGCAGGTGCCGGTCCTCGGCGGTGAGATCGCGCGGGACATCGACGAATCGCTATTCTGGAGTTACATTCGCGGGGTCAACCCGGGCCCGTGGGGTGAGGCTTCGCGAGGATTTCCAACCGACAAGGTGATGCTCGAGATGGGACTCGCGACAAATATCGGCGAGAAGCTGGTGCCGACGGTGGGTGGAATGATGCTCTTCGGGCTTGGGGACCGGATCTCGGCATTGATGCCGCGCAACGATCTGCTGCTGACCCGCTACAGTGGATCGGGGCCGGATTCGCCAATCATCGAGCAGGTTCGGCTCGAAGGAAACCTGCTCCATCTCTTCGAGGGAGCCTGGCGTTTCATCGAACGGTACCTCGATCTGTGGGAGACACGGCCATCGGCGCGAGCGCTCCGCGCGCTGATCACGGATCAGGCGGCGCCCCGTGCGGCGGCAAGGCCAAATGGCATCCGGAATGATCAGGAGATCGACGAACAGACATTCCGGGAGCCTGGTGGCGGGGAGCCAGTCCTTGATGCGCCCAATGAGCCCGACGGACCCGATGAACCCGATGAGCCCAATGACATTGAAGCGTTTCTGCCGGTCAGGTCGAACCACCATCGCGGGGCAATGATCGAGGCATTGACCAATTCGCTGATCCATCGTGACTTTGGAGCGCGCGACCGACAGGCGAAGATCAATATTTTCGATCAGAGCGTCGAGTTGATCAATCCCTCATTGCAGCCGGAATTGCCCGTAGTCTCGATTCGGTATGGCATCACCGGATCACCCAACCCACGGATTAAATCGGTCTTCACCAATGAACATTACGGCGTCCCGACGTTTCAGGGCGGGCTCGCGCGAATGCTGGCGCAGGCGACAGAATTTGCGCGCCGGGCTCCCGAGGGTCCGTCGATATCTTATGGAGAGTTTCGGCTGAGGCTCCATGGCATCTCGTAAACGTTCCGGATGGGGCCGCCGGTCATATCGGGCCCTAATCATCATTTTTTTATTATTTATGACGGTGTTGCCTGTCCGGGGCCAGAGCGAGGCGACGCTCGACCTGAACCGGGCGACGATCGTGCAGTTGCAGACGCTTCCCTCGATCGGTCCGGTACTGGCCGGGCGAATAGTCGAGCATCGGACGAAGCACGGCAATTTCAAACGGACCGAGGACCTTATCGCGGTCCGTGGATTCAGTGCGCGGCGGTATCGCCAGATTGCACATCTCCTGAGAGTCACCCAACCCTGAAAGAAAATATTCATGACCGAATCACTCGAACTTTCGATCGTCATGCCCTGCCTCAATGAAGCGGAGACGCTCGCGATCTGCATCGACAAGGCACGGGGATTTCTGACGATGGCAGGAATTGCCGGAGAAGTGGTCATCGCCGACAATGGGAGTACGGACAGTTCGTGGGAGATCGCGATCGAGCATGGAGCGCGGCCCATTCCGGTGGCGGAAAAAGGCTATGGCAGCGCCCTCCGCGGTGGAATCTCCGCCGCGCGTGGACGTTACGTGATCATGGGTGATGCGGATGACAGCTATGATTTCTCGAATCTGATGCCGTTCATCGAGCGACTTCGTGGCGGGGATGACCTGGTGATGGGCAACCGCTTCCAGGGAGGTATCAGGCCTGGGGCCATGCCAGCGCTTCACAGGTATCTCGGCAATCCGGTACTGACCTGGATCGGG
>JBEIMN010000560.1:0-2628 GCA_040378705.1 Acidobacteriota bacterium | reverse complement strand
GCGCTGAACATGTTCCTGCACGACATTTACCACGAACAGCGGATAATTCGCGAGAAGGTCATTCCACCAGAACTGATCTTCGGAGCGAAGCACTTTCGGCGGGAGATGATGGGGATCAATCCGCCGCGTAACGTCTATGCGCATATCGTCGGGAGCGATCTTGTCCGCGACGACAACGGCGAATACCTGGTGCTCGAAGACAATCTGCGTTCGCCGTCCGGCGTGAGCTACATGCTCGAGAACCGGCAGGCGATGAAACGAACCTTCCCGAATCTCTTCCAGAAGTATGAAGTGCGCCCGAACGAACACTATCCGCAGGAGCTGCTGGCGACTTTGCGCTCGGTCGCGCCGCACGACATGCCAGATCCAACGGTCGTCCTGCTGACGCCGGGAATCTACAATTCAGCCTATTTCGAGCATACATTCCTTGCGCGGCAGATGGGGATCGAGATCGTCGAAGGGCGCGACCTGGTCGTTCATGACAACCATGTCTACACGCGAACGACGCGCGGGCTGAAGCCGGTGGATGTCATCTATCGCCGAATCGACGACGAATTCATCGACCCGCTCTCATTCAATCACGACAGCATGCTTGGAGTCTCGGGGCTGCTCAACGCCTATCGCGCCGGCAATGTCACGCTGGCCAACGCGATCGGCACCGGAGTCGCCGACGACAAGGCAATCTATGCCTTCGTGCCGGAGATCATTCGGTTCTATCTGAGCGAGGAGCCGATATTGAAGAATGTACCGACCTATCTCGCGATGCGCGATGACGACCGGGCATACATTCTCGACCACCTCGACTCGCTGGTCGTCAAATCGGTCAATGAGAGCGGCGGCTATGGGATGCTGGTCGGGACACAGTCGACAAAGGCGGAGCGTGAGCGATTTGGCGAGCTGATCAGGTCAGCACCGCGAAACTTCATCGCCCAGCCGACGGTCAGGCTGAGTCGCCACCCGACCTATCAGGATGGCGAACTTTACGGCTGCCACATCGACCTTCGTCCATACATCCTCTGCGGTGAGAACGTGACGCTCGTTCCGGGCGGGCTGACAAGGGTCGCGCTTCGCAAGGGCTCGCTCGTCGTCAACTCGTCGCAGGGTGGTGGAAGCAAGGACACCTGGGTACTGGGCAAGTGATTTAAGTGAGGTTCAGGCCCGGACCAGATATTAAATTATTAACTTATTAGTGGGGCCTCAACTGGAAAGGATAATGAGGAAGCTATGTTATCTCGGGTAGCGGACGCACTCTACTGGATGTCGCGGTATGTCGAGCGTGCGGAGGACATCACACGAATATTGACGGTAAACTTCCACTCGCTGCTCGACGCGCCGGTCGAGGTGGCGGAATCGGCCTGGCAGCCGATCATTGCCATCACCGGTGACGAGGAGCGTTTCCGGCAGCATTATCAGGAGTACAACGCGCGAAACGTCAGTGAGTTCCTGCTCTGGAATCCGGCGAATCCGAACGCGGTAACGACCTGCATCACGCTGGCACGTGAGAATGCGCGGAGTGTGCGGGAGCAGATCAGCAGCGAGATGTGGGAGAATCTGAATCTTCTCTACTTTCTGGTTCGCGATCTCGACCGTGAAGAGACCGGGAGCAGTGGACCGTATGAGTTCTTCGATCAGATCCGGTATGGATCGTGGGCCTTTCAGGGGATCACGGCGGAGACGATGACGCACGGTGAAGGCTATGAGTTCATCCAGATGGGTAAGATGATGGAGCGTGCGGACAAGACGATCCGGACGCTCGACGTCAAGTATGCGGCAGTCAACCAGTTGGTGGAGGGGCCGGAAGCGTCGCTGCAACTGATCGTGCTGCTCCGTTCGTGCAGCGGCTTCGAGGCGTTTCGGAAAACGGGAGCCTCGCAGCTTCAGGTGGCGCGGGTCGCTCAGTTCCTGCTGCTTGATCAGGAGTTTCCGCGCGCAGTCGGGTTCTGTCTCAACCGGGCGCTCCGATCGATAAATACAATTTCGGGCAACAGCTCGCCGGGTGAGCAGATGCGCCATCCGAATCAGTTGAACAATCCACAGCGGCAGATTGGACGGGTCTGTGCCGACCTCGAGTACCTCAACATCGAGGATGTGCTTGATCATCGGATGCATCCATTCCTTGACGGACTGCTGCAGCGGATCAACCACGTCGGGAATGAGATTACGCAGACCTTTTTCAACACGCAGGTGATACTTCCGGGCAGGTCAAACCAGCCCGCCCAACAGCAGCAGCAACAGCAGTAGCGTCACCCGGAATGGCAGAAATATCGATGATATGAGATTACAGATCAAACACACGACCGTCTTTCAATATTCCGAATCGATCAACGAGGCGTACACGGAGATGCGGCTGCGACCGCTCGAGACAGCCGGGCAGCGATGTTACCGCTTTTCGCTGTCGACGGAACCACGGGGTGAGGTAATGTCGTACCTTGATCGGTACGGGAATCAGGTTCACCATTTCGACACGTTGCAGTCACATCATCAGGTAGTGGTGACGGCATCGAGCGATGTCGAGACGCCGCAGGCGTTCCGGCCGGAATTGCAGCAACTCTCGCCGCTCGACCAGTTCGATTTTCTGGCGCCAACGATCTATGCGCCGGAAGACGCTGATATCTCAGAGTTTGCGCG
>JBEIMN010000559.1:0-2639 GCA_040378705.1 Acidobacteriota bacterium | reverse complement strand
GGCATCGGCGCTCGAGCTGGGAGGCTATCTTCCGAACACCCTCCTGCGGGACACTGATGTCATGAGCATGGCGCATGGACTTGAAGTTCGCGTGCCACTGCTCGACCATCTTTTGATCGAGCGACTGCTGCGAATCGACGGGCGGGTCAAGCTTGGATACGGTCTCCGGGAGGTGCAGAAATGGCTGCTGGTGAGGGCCGCCGGTGACCTGCCGGCGGAGATTGTCGAGCGGCGGAAACGGGGCTTCGAGATTCCATTTGCACTCTGGTTCAGGGGAGCCCTGCGGTCGCGGATCGAGGAGTCTTTGCGCGCGCCGGGACTGGAGCGTGTGCTCAATCGTGAAGCCGTTCAGCGTGTCTGGAGCGACTTCCTGGCCGGGCGGACGACCTGGTCGCGCGTCTGGGCACTTTTCGTGCTCTCGAACTGGATCGAGACGCATCTGGATGAGAGCGATTACCACGTGGAGACGACTTGAAAAAGAGAGTATCCGCAACAACATCGATCCAGCATCTGGTCATCGAGCCGGTATCGGGATGGAAGCCGCTCGATCCGCACGACCTCTGGCGGTATCGTGAGCTCTTCTACTTTCTGACGTGGCGCGACGTGAAGGTGCGGTACAAGCAGACATCCCTCGGGGCAGCGTGGGCGGTGCTGCAACCGCTCGGAAATATGATCCTCTTCACGCTTCTCTTCGGGCGGCTCGCGAAGCTGCCATCGGACGGAATCCCATATCCGCTCTTCGCCTATGCCGGACTTCTGCCGTGGACATTCTTTGCCAACGCGGTAGGAAGTTCGGGCAACAGCCTGGTTGGAAGTTCGCACCTGATCACCAAGGTCTATTTTCCGCGAATGATCATTCCGGCATCGGCGATACTTGCCGGGCTGGTCGATCTGGGGATCTCGTTCGTGGTCATGGCGGCGTTGATGGTCTGGTATGGCGTTCCGATCAGTGGCTCAATTCTGATGCTGCCAATACTGGTGCTGCTGACGGCGATCCTCGCGCTGGGGGTTGGAATGTGGCTGTCGGCGCTCCACGTCAGGTATCGGGATATTCGTTACCTGATACCATTTCTGATTCAATTCTGGATGTTTGCGACACCGGTAATCTATCCCGCCAGCCTCATGCCGGAGCGTTACCGGATGATCTATTTTCTGAACCCGATGAGCGGGCTGATTGAAGCGTATCGGGTGGCGTTGCTGGGGGGCGTCAACGGGGCGAGTTTCAACCTGGTGACGCTGGGAATGGCTGGTGGTCTGGCGATAGTGATGCTGGTCTATGCGACATACCATTTCCGCCGGATGGAGAAGACCTTCGCCGACATTGTCTGAACCGTCCGCAGTGTTGGGGGCGGAGTCGGGCGGCAGAGACAGAGACCGATATCGATGAAGATACCATTTGCAATCAGAGCCGACGGAGTCTCGAAGCGATACGAGCTTGGCGAGCGTGTGCGGCTGAACCCGACGTTGCGTGACCGGCTGACCGATTCGCTGCAGTGGCTGCGGCGAGGCGGGGGCCGCTCGGCGCCGGTCGAGTTGTGGGCACTTTCGGATGTCGGGTTTGAGATCCAGCCGGGAGAGGTGGTCGGGATCATCGGGCGTAATGGCGCCGGCAAGAGCACGTTGCTGAAGGTCCTGTCACGGATTACAGAGCCGACACGGGGACGGATCGAGATTTACGGTCGGGTCGGCAGCCTGCTTGAAGTTGGCACCGGTTTCCGCCCGGAGCTGAGTGGCCGGGAGAACATCTTTCTGAATGGTTCGATCCTCGGGATGGCGCGGCGGGAGATTGCGCGAAAGTTTGACGAGATCGTCGCCTTTGCCGAACTGGAGCAGTTCATCGACACGCCAGTCAAGCGGTACAGCAGTGGGATGTACATCCGGCTGGCCTTCGCCGTCGCGGCGCATCTCGAACCGGAGATTCTGCTGATCGATGAGGTGCTGGCAGTTGGTGATGCGGCTTTCCAGAAAAAGTGCCTTGGGAAGATGGGAGAGATCGCGCGGCGCGGACGAACGGTGCTCTTCGTCAGCCACAATACGGCGGCGATGCTCAATCTGTGTCAGCGCGGCATCCTGATCGATCGGGGTCAGGTGATGGCTGACGGGCCGATCGAACCGGTTATTCAGCAGTACCTGCGAGGGCTGCGTGTCGCGACACCGTGGGATCTCTCGCGGTGCGAAGACCGTCAGGGGCGCGGGCGGGTCCGTTTTACGCGGGTACGGTTCGAGGATGGCCATGGCAATCCGGTTGAGCAGGGAGTATCTGGGCGACCGCTGGTGATCGCGCTCGACTATGAGGCGGCTGATCGCCGTCCACTCCCGAACTGTCGCGCCTCGGTCGCGTTTTATGATGGGCTTGGGCAGACGCTCTTCAACTGTTCGAGCGAGCTGGTAATCGCTGACCCGATCGATCTTCCGCCATCGGGAACGCTGCGGTGCTCGATTCCACAACTGCCACTCAGCCAGAATCAATATTTACTGACAATCTTTCTGGAGGTCAACCGCGAGGTCGAGGACTGGATTCTGAATGCGATCGAGCTGGACGTCGTTGATGGTGATTTTTATGGCACCGGAAGGCTTTATCCCGATGGCTGGCGCGGCAAGGGCGTGCTGGTACCACACGACTGGATAATCCCGTGAGG
>JBEIMN010000558.1:0-2642 GCA_040378705.1 Acidobacteriota bacterium | reverse complement strand
GATGGCACTGATTCGCACCGGAGGGGTTGAGGCAGGTGAATATGTGGTCAGGATCGAGACATCGCCCGCCTCGCCCTCCGCCGCGCAGGAGACCAGCTTCCGCTTCACGGTCTATCATCCGGTGACTGGTCGCCAGATCAGAAAGTTCAACCGCCTCCACGACAAGCCGTTCCACCTCTTCATCGTCAGTCAGGATTTTGAGAGTTTTGAGCATCTCCATCCGGTGCTCCAGCCCGATGGCGGACTAATCATCGCGACGACGCTGCCAAAGCCGGGATATTACCGAATCTACTGCGATTTCTACCCGGATGGCGGGTTGCCGCAGGTCGCACACCTGCATCTCGTCACGGCACGTTTCCGCGGCGATCTGGTCTCGTCACTTGCCCGGCTGAATCCGGATCGTTCACCCGATCCAGTCAATGGGCGCCTGACGAGGACGATCGAGGACACGAAGTTCGAGCTGACATTTGAACCGACGCCAATCTATGCCGGAGCGGAGTTCTCCCTCCGCTATCGACTGACGGATGAGTCGACGGGCCGCCCGGTCGACGATCTCCGGCCATACCTTGCCGCCTGGGGCCATACACTGATCCTGAGCGAGGATGGAACCGACTACCTCCATTCCCATCCAAACGAGATGCTTCCCGAAGGGCTCAGTCCGGATGAGCAGCGACGGCTGGTCGGCCGACCTGAAATTCTTTTCGATACCTTCTTTCCTCGACCAGGTCGGTACCGGATCTGGTCACAGTTTCAGCGGCGGGAGCGACTGCTTACGGTTCCGTTTACGATCGATGTGCCGAGGCTTAAATAACAGAGAAATACATTTACTATGATTGAACTTCTGGGTGTTTCAAGATCATACAGTGGCGTGAGGCCTGTTCAGGCGCTTGGCGAAACCACGCTAAGGATCGGACAGGGTGAGCGAATCGGGGTCATGGGGCCTTCCGGATCCGGCAAGTCGACGCTTCTGAATCTGATCTGCGGGCTCGATCAGCCGACAACCGGATCGATTCTGATTGAGACGGTCGACATTGCGGCGCTCGATGACGACGCGCGAACGAGGCTGCGACGTGAGAAGATTGGCATGATCTTCCAGACCTTCAACCTGCTGCCAACGCTGACCGCGCTTGAAAATGTTGCGCTGCCGCTGCGTTTGCAGGGGATCGCCCGCCGTGAGGCGGAGCGCCGCGCCGCGCTCATGCTGGAGCGCGTCGGGTTGGGAGGGCGGCTGACCCATCGACCTGATCAGCTTTCGGGTGGTGAGCGGCAGCGGATGGCGATTGCGCGGGCGCTGATCTTTGAGCCGCCGTTGCTCCTCGCGGATGAACCGACCGGTAATCTCGATTCCCAGACCGGGGATGAGATTCTGCGATTGCTCGATCAGCTCCACGCCGAGTTCAATATGACGATCCTGCTGGTTACGCACAATGAGGAAGCGGCCAGGTTCTGCGATCGCATCATCAGAATCCGGGATGGTCAGATCATTCTGGACGAGCAGACAGAGCGGAGGCGCGGATGATCGGCGCACTTGGACAGGTAACTTCGCGTCAGTGGGGTGCCCACAGGCTCCGGACGCTTCTGACCATTCTTGGCATCTCGCTTGGCGTCGCGGTCTTCTTTGCCGTGCGGACGGCCAATCTGACGCTGCTCAGCTCCCTTTCGACGACGATCGAGAAGCTGGCTGGCAAGGCGACATTGCAGGTAGTTGGCAATGAAGGCGGGTTTCCGGAATCTGTCTGGGACACGGTGAGGGATACGCCGGGTGTCCACGTCGCGCAGCCGGTGATCGAGGTTCTGGCCAGCATCGCCTTCGCCGATGAGAGCAGCCTGTTGATTGTCGGTGTCGATATGCTCGGAGATGGCGAACTTCGTGAATACCAGTTTGACGAGGAGGGGAGCGAGGTCGCCGATCCGCTGATCGCACTCGCTCAGCCAGACTCGATTCTGGTCTCGCGTACCTTCGCCGAGAAGCACCACCTTCGCGATGGCGATAAACTGCCGCTCTACACCTCACTGGGCCGGAAAGAGTTCATCATCAGGGGGATCTTCAAGCCGGCGGGGATCGGCGAGATCTTCGACGGCCAGATCGCTGTCATGGATGTCTTCAATGCCCAGTTCGTCTTCAACCGTGGCCGTAATATCGATCGCATCGATCTGATGAACGAGCCGGAAGTGAGTGTTGATGAGCTGGCGGCGCGGATACGGTCGCGGATTCCCGCCGGGATCGAGGTGACGCCGCCGACCGCGCGGGGACAGGGAATTGAGAAAGCGGTCTCGGCAATGCGCATCGGAATGCTCATTGCGAGCTTCATCGCCCTGCTTGTCGGTGTCTTCATCATTTTTAATACTTTCAATATCTCCGTCAGTCAAAGGTGGAAGGAGATTGGTGTCCTGCGGGCAATAGGTGTCGAACGGCGCAACATCCAGGCGATGTTCATTGTCGAGGCCCTGGTCATGGGGATAATTGGAAGCATCTTCGGGATTGCACTCGGCTATCTGTTGGCGGTTGGCGCTGAACGGCTGATGAGTGAGGTCGCGGCAAAGATCTTCAGTTATGTTGCGACACAGCAGCCACCGGTATTTCGCTGGGACTATGCGCTGACCTCATTCGCAATGGGAACGGTCACCTCGCTCATCGGTTC
>JBEIMN010000557.1:0-2648 GCA_040378705.1 Acidobacteriota bacterium | reverse complement strand
GGATGCCGCAATCCGGTCACCATTCGCCAGTGTCACGCCATCGGCGCGCACCTCGCACACTGCCACACCTTCGCGCAACTGCGCGCCACTGACGATCGCCTGATCGAGCAGGTACCTTGCAACCACCGGCGAATAGACTACCCCATCCTCCGGAACAAGCAGTCCGCCCGCCATTCCCGCTCGCAATTTCGGTTCTGCCCCGGCGAGCTGATTCGCGTCAAGCACCTCTGTCGCCACTCCACGGCGATGATAGAAGTCTCGCTTTCGCCTGACCTCGACCATCTCCTCCTCGTCCGCCGCCACCCAGAGCGTGCCGCAGGCCGTGTACTCCCCCTCGATCGGCAGCTCCTGCGCCAGCTCCTGCCACAAACGAAGACTGCGATGGGTCAGGGCAAACTGCGCCTCGGAATCGTCCATCACCACCAGATGGCCCATCCCCGCCGCAGTCGCACCACCACCGACGACCCCGGCTTCAATCACGCACAGGCGCAGACCTGCCCGCGCCGCCTCGCGCGCCGCCGCTGCCCCGACGATTCCACCACCAATAATCAGCAGATCGAAGGACCCACTGCTCATAAACGAATCCCCATGCAGAATGGATCACGCTCATCAAGAATCAGTGTCGCCTCGGCGTTGATATAGGCCGTTCCCTTGATCGCCGGATAGAGCAGGTTATCTCGCAGTGCCACATACCCCTCGAAGACGCTCCCGACAATGCTCTCCTGCCGCCAGATCTGACCCGGGCGAAGCTTCCCGGCGGCGTGAAGACAGGCCATCTTCGCGCTCGTTCCAGTCCCACACGGCGAGCGATCATAGCTCTTCCCAGGACAGAGGACGAAGTTGCGGCTGTCAAGATATGGATGAGACGGCGGCCCGAAGAGCTCGATGTGGTCAATTGCCTGTCCACCCTCGCCCGTAATCCCCTGCGCCCCAAGCGCCGCCATGATCAGCGAAGTATAGCTTGTCAGCTCATCGACCCGGCGCAGGTCGAGCTCCTGCCCGTGCTCCTCAACCAGGAAGAACCAGTTCCCTCCCCAGGCGATATCTCCCGTCACCGGGCCGATCCCCGGAACCTCGACCGTCACCTTCTCGCGATAGCGATAGCTCTGCACATTGAAGACAGAGACCTCGCCCGATTCGTGCAGACACGCCGAGATCCGCCCAACCGGTGTCTCGATGAAATGCTCGCCTGGTCCGATCCGGCCAAGATGCGCCAGCGTGACCATCAACCCGATCGTCCCGTGCCCGCACATTCCGAGATAGCCGACATTGTTGAAAAATATGACTCCGGTGACACAGGTCGTATCCGTCGGCTCACAGAGCAGCGCGCCAACCATGACATCAGACCCGCGCGGCTCATTGACCACCGCACTCCGAAACTGATCATGCTCACGCCGGAATCGCGCCAGCCGTTCAGCCATCGGTCCGGTGCCAAGATCAGGCCCGCCATCGACTACAACCCGCGTCGGCTCGCCTCCAGTATGCGAGTCGATCACACGGACACGCTTTATCATCCCTAACGACATATCTGTCTCCTTCAACTTGTACTTTCAATGCTCGAAGTTTAGACGATTCCCGGCCGTTCGCAAAGATCGACCCGGCATTCGGCCGCTCCTTCGTCAAGTTCGGGGCGGAGGCTCCACCCGCGACTACTCCAGGAGTATCAGCAACGATCCGGCGACCATGATCGACGCCCCGGCCAGCTTGCGCCGCAACCCGGTCTCGTTGAAAAGCTTCACGCCGAAGATGACCGAAAGAAGGAGCGAGAGCTGAAAAAGCGAAAGAGCAGCAGCCACCGGCATCAGACTGAAAGCAAGGTTGGTCGAACCCACCATCAGTCCGATCAGGATCGTCAACAGCAGATAGTTCCCGATCACCCCACGCCCGATCACCCCACGATCGATCTTTAACAGCTCGACTCGAAGATCGATCCTCCTCACTAACAATATCAACAGCGCAAAGACTGCCCCCGCGACCGCCCAGCTCGCAAAGGCCAGCCGCAGGTTCGAATACCGTATCACCTGCTTGTCAAAGACCGCCTGGATCCCGGTCAGAACCAGCGCGAGAAGCCGGTACCGGATCGCCGGCTGCCGTAAGATTGCCCATGAGAAACGCTCCTGCCCTCCTCCGAGGACCACATAGCTTCCGACAATGATCAACCCAATCCCACTAACCCCCAGCCAATTCGGGCGCTCACCAATCAATACAAACGCCGTCACCAGCCCAACCACCGATTTCCAGGCATTGACCGGACCAAGCACCGAGAGCTCTCCCGTCTGAAGCGCCTTGACGATACATCCGTTTCCCAGTGCTCCGGTCACTCCGGTCAGAATCGAATAGAAGAGAAACTCCCGGCCCGGATTCGGTAAACTCTCCCCAATAATCAGTACCAGACTGGCGATCGAAAGCAGGAAATAGGTGATGAAATTGACGAAAAGCGGATGCTGGCTCTGCCCTGTCAGCCGCTTCTGGAATACACCAGACAATGCATTTGTCAGAATACGAACGGCTACCGTGATCGTCGTCGTTATCGCGTTATCCAAATCGAAAGTAATCTCCAATCCGTTTCCCAAATCCTGAAGCGCCAGACAATAACATACAATCCCGTTCACCGCCCACCCTGGGTGTGCGGGCCTCCGGCCCGCATG
>JBEIMN010000556.1:0-2652 GCA_040378705.1 Acidobacteriota bacterium | reverse complement strand
TTCTTCATCTGTCCCTCCGTTTGTCTTATCTCAGTCATTGACTGTCATCTCATCCTGTAAGCTCACGTTGTAAGCTCATTTTGCCATCACACTTTGTAGTCTGGCATTACCACTGTCTGGCATCACCAGTTGTCAGTCAGACCTGAATCACCTCGCCGCTTTGCATCGGTGCTTCGGAAACCACTCTTGCTGACGTAACTGACAATACTGCCAGTTTGTAAAGCGAGTATTTTCCCAGGAGCCATTTTTGTAAAGATAATGTTAAAGAACTCTTTATTTACAAAGAGTTTACAAATTCGGGCACTCTCCCAATAAATGGTTAACAAAAGCTTTCTATGCTCCATTTTCGCAACGCTGATCACAACAACCGGGGAGACAAAGGAATGACAGACAGCTTCGATCGAAAGTGTGCAACGATAATGGTTCAGCTTCTGATGCTGATCGGACTGAGCAATCTTTCCGTGTCTGGCCAGCAGCCACCGGGGCCAGGACCTGGTGGCCCGATGCCGCAGGGTGACGGGATCTGGATTCGCAATGCCTATTTCGGGGAGATGCAGACCTTCGACAAATGCTTTGGCCACCAGCCGGGAGACGGACTATATCATCATCACGTACAACCGGTCTGCCTGCGTGCGCAGTTGAACGACAACCTGGAGAAGGTTCGCGAGGGACGGACAGGAACGATCTATCGCGAAAAATCGGGGTTGTGGAGCCATTCATCGATTCTCGGCTGGTCGTTTGACGGCTATCCGATTTATGGGCCGTACGGCTTCAACGATCCGACGAACAGTGCAAGCCCGGTCAGGCGCATTCGATCCGGATTCCGGCTTCGCAGTATCACGGCGCGAACCTCTCTGCCAGACTGGGCGCTCGGCCATCACGCCGGAGTTTCGGCGCAACTGACGGCAACGCAGTACGGACCGGCAATCTCCGATACCTTTCCAATCGGCAGGTATGTCGAAGACTTCGAGTACATTGCCGGTATTGGCGATCTCGATCAGTACAATGGTCGCTTTACGGTAACACCGGAGTTTCCGACCGGTACATATGCCTACTTTGTCACGATCGATGAGAATGGATTGCCGGCCTTTCCATACATCCTCGGGATGCAGTACAACGGGGTGAATTCGGGCAGCGCAATCGCGCCGGCCCCGGCTGAGGCGCAGGGCTATTTTTCCAATGGTGCATATCAGCAATCGACCGGTTCTGTTCCGCAGCTCAGCTCGTGGTTGACGAAGAATTCGCGTGAGTACGCGAAAGTTGTCAGCGGGTTCAATCCGGCGGCGGGTCCACAGACAACCTGGCCTGTTGCCGTACCGGCAGGCGCACAGGCAAGTGGAAGCGTCAGCAGTCCGACCTATGCCGACACACAATCGATCAGCGCGACCGGTTCTGCCATCTACGTCAAATCGAATAACCTCGCCAGCTATTCGATGGGGCCGTGGTTTGTCGACGGCGCCAATGGTGGCGTATTTCCGAATTTCCCATCAGCACATAATTTTCAGGCCAGGATACCAAGAGTTCCGACGGCGACGACATCGCGAACCAACACCGGATTGGGACCGGTCGGAATCTGGGTCAATGGGGTCGCCGTCTTCAATGTGCTCGATGGCAGCAGTTACAGCAATGCGCAGCGGAACGATCTTGGCGGAGGGCCGGTGCGGCCGGGAATGATGCAGGTCTCCGCGGCCTCATACGAAGGTGGACCGCTCGCGCCCGGATCGCTGATCAGCGCATTTTCGCTGTTCAATGCAAAGATTGCGACAACAACCGCGATTGCGGCAAGCGCTGACTGGCCGGCAACTCTTGGCGGAACGACGGTGACGGTGCGGGATTCGACCGGGACGACACACTCGGCGTCGATCTCCTATGCCTCACCAGGCCAGGTCAATTACCGCCTGCCCGAGGGAGTATCGACGGGACTGGCAACCGTGACGATCAGCGCCGGTGGAAGCTCTTTCAACGGAGCCATCAACGTCGTCTCGACCTATCCGAACCTCTTCATGCTCAACAGTGAAGGGCTCGCGGCGGCGCAAATAGTGCGGGCGCGAAATGGCAGTGTTGGCTATGAGAACATTTTTCAGGTAGGCGGAGACTCGATCATCCCGCAACCTATCGACCTTGGACCGGCAACGGACGAGGTGTATCTGGTCTTGTACGGCAGCGGACTGGGCCGAAGCAACCCTTCGGTAACGGCGAAGATTGGTGGTCTTGAGGCGACAGTAGTCTATGCTGGCGCACAGGGAAGCTATGGCGGCCTTGACCAGTTCAACGTCAGAATTCCGCCGTCACTGGCCGGGCGCGGCAAGGTTGAGGTCGTCGTGACGGCAGGAGAGAGGCCGGCCAACAGTGTCTTTGTGACGATCAAATGACGATCAAAGATGAAACTGCTGACAGAACTGCTTATTACGTGCAGCTCCCGGTGGCGGATCTTAAGTATTACGGGTATGGTGTCTGGCCAAACAGTGTGGCCCCATCCCCGTTTCTGTGGTGTATCAATTCCCGGCTTACCGGTAACTGACTGATTGTATGGGTCAGAATGGTGGTATCGCGATGAGAGTAAGAACGAGCAGACTACTGCGGCAAAAAGCATTGACGCCGATGGTCTTTGCAGCAACGCTGTTGCTCGTGGCGACAGCCATCTGCCAACTG
>JBEIMN010000555.1:0-2657 GCA_040378705.1 Acidobacteriota bacterium | reverse complement strand
TCGACTTCGACTCCCGCCCCAGATCCATCAGCTCCGGTGCGCTCTCCTGCATCCGATAGGCCATCTCGAACGAGTTGATTCGCGTCGCAATCTCGGCATCACCCGTCTTGTCGAGGAGGTGCGAGTTGAGATCCTTCAGCGCATCGAGCGTGTCCCGCTGCATCTCCCGCGTCACTCCGCGCGGACTTGCCAGCGAAAGGATCGGATCACCCCCGCGACGGAACGGTACACCCTGGTAGACACTCGGCAGGAACCCACTTCCCCAGAGGCTCGAACCGCCACTCGTCCCACCCGCCGACGAGAGGACGACAAATGCCGGCAAATCCTGCGACTCCGAACCCAGCCCATAGGTCACCCACGACCCAAAACTCGGTCGCCCGAACTGGACGCTCCCCGTCTGCATCATGATCTGCGCCGGCGCGTGATTGACCGCGTCGGTCATCATCGACCTGATGATCGTCAACTGGTCAGCCACCTTCGGCAGATGGACGAGCGCCTCGCTCATCTCCGCTCCCGACTGGCCGTGCCGCGCAAACTTGAACTCGGTCGCGAAGAGCGCCGCGTCCGGCTTGATGAAGGCGAGCGTCTTCCCCTTCAACAGTTCCGGTGGACACGGCTTGCCATTGAACTTCGCCAGCCCGGGCTTGTTGTCGAACATCTCGAGCTGCGATGGTCCGCCCGCCTGAAACAGGTAGATTACACGCTTCGCCTTAGCTGGAAATTGCGGCTTCTTCGGAGCGAGTGGATTGGCGCCACGCTCCGCCGCCAGCGATCGATCCCCCAGCAATGAAGCCAGTGCCAGCGAACCCAGCCCGACGCTGCAATCACGAAAGAAATGGCGCCGGGTGACCATCCGCTTCGTCTCGACTCTGATCTCGTCACGATAGTTCATCTTCAGTCACCTCACTGCCTGGTAATCGTCTCGTCAAGGTTGAGCATCGTTCGGGCGACGATCGTCCACGACGCCAGTTGATGCAGGTCGATCCCACCGGGCAGGTTGTTCAGATCTGAGGCGGCGACATAGACCGCCGCTGCCGTCTCACCCGCAAACCTGCCCCGCTGCTTCTCCAGCAGCACCTGTAACCGATTGAGCTCGAACCCGTCAGGAGAACGGCCCGTGCAGAGCCGGAAACCATAGCGGATTCGCGACAGGTCATCCGGCCCACCCTGACGCCAGATTCGGAGCCCCAGCGCCTGCGCCGCCTCCATAAACGCGGCATCATTGAGTGTCGTCAGCGCCTGGAGCGGAGAATTTGAACGGACGCGCCTCGTACAGGCGACATCCGCATTTGGCGCGTCAAAGACCGACATCGATGGATATGGGACGCTCCGCTTCCAGAAAGTATACAGCCCGCGCCGGTATCGATCCTCGCCCTTGCTCGTCTCCCAGACCGAGCGACTGCGGAAACTGACCGCCATCGCGCCGTCCGGAATCGGCGGAAAGACCGACGGGCCACCCACCTTGCGACTGAGCAGCCCGCTCGCCGCCAGCGTCAAATCACGGATCATCTCCGCCTCGACCCGTACCCGTGGCATCCGCCCCAGCAAACGGTTGTTCGGATCAACCTCCTCAAGCCGCGGCGTCAACGTCGAAGACTGGCGATAGGTCGCCGAAAGGACGATCCGCCGGTGAATACTCTTCATACTCCACGCCGGATTCCCTGCCGAACCATCCCGGAATTCGACTGCCAGCCAATCGAGCAACTCCGGATGGGAGGGCGTCTCGCAACGCGTCCCGAAATCCTCCGGCGAGGTGACCAGCCCCTGACCAAAATAGCTCTGCCAGATCCGGTTGACGATCACACGCGCCGTCAACGGGTTCTTCCCGTCCGCCAGCCACTGCGCCAGCCCGAGGCGGTTGCGTGGCGCTCCCGCCGGGAATGGATGGAGGAAGGCCGGCGTTCCGGGCGTCACCACCTCACCCTGCCGTTTCCAGTCCCCACGCTTGAAGACGCGCGTCTCACGCCCGTTCGGATGGGGGGCGGCGACCAGTGTCGTCGTCGCGTATGGCCATTGCCGCAGCAACTGCGTCGCTGCCTGGTTCCGCGCCTCCCACTCCGGGACCGTCACACGGTAGGCACGAAAGACCGCCCGTCGTTGCTCAGCCGTCCGCTGCGCCACTGGTATCGCCAGAATCTTCCTCACTGCTGGCGGCAACGGATCGGCACGCGGCGTCGCAACCGTTGTCACAGCGATCCGGAATCGCCCAATGTTCGGCGCCTCGAAACGCTCAGCCGCGCTCCCGCCAAACTCCTTCTGATGCATGGTGAACCTGAGCAGCGTCCCAGCTTCGCCGCCCGCAACCGGGTTCTGCAGGACAAAGACTGCTCGTCGATCCTGGTTCCGCAAGCCTGGCCCGGCATCGATTCCCCACGAGGTCTTCTCGATCCCGTCGATCGCCAGCCTGATCGGTCGCTCTGCCGTCTCGAAATCGGCGCTCGCCCCACCTATCCGCACCACCTGCAACTTATCCGGCTGGCCGGCCGGCGCCGCCTCGACCACAAACTCCGAGAGCCACGCCGCCCCTGATGTCGACCGCCCCGGCCCCGTCCGCGATAATGTCGGATCTGTCAGCAGTTCAAGACGGACTCCGGTAACCTTTTTCAAATCGGTCTTCCCGGAAAAATAGTAGGCCACCGTCGTCGGATTGTCCCCAC
>JBEIMN010000554.1:0-2659 GCA_040378705.1 Acidobacteriota bacterium | reverse complement strand
GAAGAATAAACTCTTCTTCGCCTACTCTTACGAGGGTATCCGGCAGAGTATTCCCGATCCGTTCACGACATCGATCCCGACTCCGCTGCAGCGAACGGGCGATTTCTCGCAGACCAAACAGGCCAACGGGCAGTTGCAGGTGATCTATGATCCGCTGACGACGCGTACCGACGCGAACGGCAAACT
Organism: Acidobacteriota bacterium; assembly: GCA_040378705.1. Lineage (GTDB taxonomy): Bacteria > Acidobacteriota > Blastocatellia > RBC074 > RBC074 > CAIOZW01. Next base: position 2,473 of record JBEIMN010000554.1, on the reverse strand, counting down.
GATTCGTGATCCATTCCCCGGCAACATCATTCCGGCCAACCGAATCAATCCGGTCGCGAAGTCGGCGCTCGTCTTTTTGCCAGCGCCAAATGCGGCAGGAGATTCACTGGGGCTCAACAATTACGTCAACAGTTCGGCGGTGCCGCGGTTCCTTGTCGATTTCGAAGCCCACTCCGGCCGTCTGGATTACAGTTTATCGGAAAACACGAAGATCTTCGGGCGGCTGGCATTCAACCGTCTCGACGAGGTTCGTGGCTACCGTTACGGCAATGCGGCCGATCCATCAGGCAACATTCCGTTCGTGCGCCAGAACTACAATGGCGTCAGCGGAATCACCCATACGCTGAACAACACGACGGTCATCGATGCCCGGTTCGGAGTGGCGCGGTTCACGTCACCGGGCGGCAACACGCTGGGCTCCAATTTCGACCTCTCGAAACTGGCCTTTTCACAGCGTTATATCAGCCAGGCGCTGAACCACTTCCCACAGTTCCGGTTCACGGATTACGAGGGACTGGGTTCCGCCCCGGCACGCGTCTCACCTGCTTCGACCGTCTATCATTTCGTGACGACGATCTCGAAGCTCATGGGTGATCATTCACTGAAAACAGGATTCGAGGGTCGACTCTTCCGCAACAATACGCGTGATCCCGGGAACGCGAACGGGGCTTTCAATTTCACAGCGGGCTTTACCCAGCAGGATCCGGTAGCCGGTGCTTCACGGGCGTCGGGAAATCCGATCGCCTCCTTCCTGCTCGGCTATCCGGCGAGTGGAAACATCGAATCACGCGCATTTCCGGCTCGCCAGCACATCGCCTATGCTGGGTTCATCCAGGATGACTGGCGCGTCTCAAGCAAATTGAAGCTCAATCTCGGACTTCGATATGAGCTGATCACTGGAATGACGGACCGTTTCGACGCGATCAACGTCGGATTCGATCCGAACGCGGCGCTGCCGGTCGATGTTCCGGGTTTCACCGGCAAGGGAAATATTCTCTATGCTGGTGCTAACGGTGCGTCGCGGAGTGCATTCCAGCTCGACAAGAACAATCTGATGCCGCGTTTTGGGGCTGCCTATCAGCTCGATGACAAGACGGTGATCCGCGGTGGAATCGGACAGTTCTACGCTCCAGTCTGGGACGATCCGGGCAGTCTGGGCTATTCACTGGGCACCAATCTGGTGACCGGGGTGAGGATTGGACTCCCCGATGTGACCATCGACGATCCGTTCCCGGGTGGACTGATCAGTGCCTTACGGTCGAAGACGAACACGATCGGATCGGGCTTCTCCGTCTTCAATCCGCAGCGGAAGATTCCGTATGTCTGGCAGTACAGCGTCGAGTTTCAGCGGCAGTTGCCGTGGGACATGCTCTTCTCTGTCGCCGGTGTCGGGAGCAGCTCACGAGCGATTCAGGTTTCGCAGTCGATCAACGAAGTACCGGCAGCTGAACTGGCGAAAGGTGCTTCATACCTGACGGCGCAGGTGCCGAATCCGTTCGCGGGCAAGGCGCCCGGAACAGGCCTGAACGGACCAACGGTCCAGCGTCAGCAGTTGCTGCGCCCCTTCCCGCAGTTCACGTCGATCACGGTGGGTGGCTACACTGGCGGGACGGCGCAGTACTTCGGTCTGCAGTCCTCGATCCAGAAGCGATTCACGTCGGGGGCGACCTTCACGATTTCGCACACCTGGGCGAAGCTGATGGAGCGGATTAATTTCCAGAATCCGCAGGACAGCGAGCTTGAAAAGCAGGTGTCGGACGGCGATGTGACGCACAACCTCGGCCTCAACGGCAGCTATGAATTGCCCTTCGGGACAGGACGTAAGCTGTTCAATACGAGCAATAAGATCGTCAACGGCATCGTTGGTGGCTGGACATTGAACGGGCTGGTCCGGGTGCAGAGTGGCATGCCGACCAATTTCCCGGCCAACGCTGAGCCGGTCGGCGGGGTCGACCCGATTCCGGGTGATCAGAACATCAATCAGTGGTATGCGCCCGGTTCATTCCGTGCGCTGCCGGCGTTTACGCTGCGTCGATCCTCGCTGCGTTACGGCAGTCTGCGCAATCCGCCAATCCGGAACTTCGACCTTTCGGCGTTCAAAACGTTTGGCATCACCGAAACCGTCAAGTTGCAGTTCCGTGCGGAGCTGATCAATGCGATGAATACACCGCAGTGGTTCAACGGTCCGGTAACCAATCCGGCGTCGGGCAACTTCGGCAAAATCGCTGCCGGGGCAACCTCGCAGTCCAATCTGCCTCGCTTTGTGCAGGTGGCGCTCAAGCTCACCTTCTAAAAGATGGCCTGCCGCGCTTAAGGCACGTGGCGCTTAATCTGATCTGGCTGATCTGGCTGATCTGGCCTGCTGAAAAATTGGCTGAAAAGTTGGCCAAAATTTGAATTGAGCGTCAGGTCCGTGATTCCCGGTCGGCGGTTCCGCCGACCGGGAGATTAACCAGCAAAACCCTGTTCCGGG
>JBEIMN010000553.1:0-2661 GCA_040378705.1 Acidobacteriota bacterium | reverse complement strand
GACTAACTGTCCGTGCCTCCTCGACCTGTGCCGCCAACCAGCCCGGAACGGCGGTTCCAAGCTGAGTCTCGATCTGGGCGGCGTGGGTTATCGGGGCATTCGCCGCATAAAAATAGTAGTCGACAACCAGCAGGGCGAGGATTGGCAGGTACCACCTCTGCCGGGATACCGATCGCAGCCAGAGCCAGAGGGCGAGCGTCGCCACGATCGCGAGACCGACCGGCAGTGTGAACTCGCGCTGCGCGGCGGCGAGGAATCCGGGCTCGAGCGCCTGCCAGTCCGGAAGCGTGCGGAGAATCTTTTCCAGCAGGTCGCGACGTGAGAGGGCAATTCCGGAGACGATTCCGACCGCCCCCGTCATCACCATCGCTGCCAAACGAACGGCCCGACTCAGCTCGGGATGGCCCAGCGGCTGCTCCTTCAGCAATCGGTCGACGGCGTAACCAGCCAGAACCGCAACCGCAAATGTTACCCCCTGCCAGTGGCGATTCGGACTTCGAAAATGGTTTATCACCGGCAGGTGATAGAGCAGACGCGCAAGCGGCCCGAAGTACTTGCCCGTAACAAGCAGCATCCCAAACATTCCCGCGACGCTCCAGAAGATTCCAACTGCATAGCGCCGCCGCACGGCCAGTACCGCTCCCCCCAGCGCCAGCGCCAGCGCCAGCACGCCAAGGTAGATCTGCGACTCATTATGGTGCCAGGAGGTTCCCCAGTACTCGAGGCGGTATGGCGCGCGGCCACCGCCCTGAAAATATGGAATCACCATCGTCAGCAGGGCGGCCGGGTGGATCGAGTGGAGTGTGAACATCTCGTATGGCCAGTCCTGACGGACTGACCGCACGGCAATCTCAGCGGAAGGGAGCAGCTGTATCGCCGCGATTCCGGCTCCAAGCAGGAAGATTGTCGAGAACTGCGCCAGAAATCTGAGCGAGGCACGCCACTCCACGATCGGCATTTTGACCCGCACCAGCACAGCGAAGATCGCGTAAACAATCGCGGTCAGCGAAGAGTAGATGAGCGGTTGCGGATGGGCGGCAAAGACCTGCCAGGCGACGATCAGCGCTCCAGGGACGACGTCACGCCAGCGCCGGTCACGAAACAGCCTCTCCGTAACCGTCAGAACCAGCGGCGCAAGCGCGTAAATATGCAGGAATCCAGGATAGAGTGTCCGGGCTGCCGCAAATCCGCTCAGCCCGTAAATGATTGCGGCGACGATTCCCGCCCGCCTTGCCAGACCGATCGCGCGCGCATAGCCCCACATCGCCATCAACGAAATCGAGAAGCTGAGTTGAAGCGAGAGGGTTAGCGTTCGCGAGGTCGCCCCCGCCACGCCAGGCAGATGAATCCAGTTCAACGGATCGAGTATCCCCGCCTGCCACAAAGCAAAAAGTGGAACCCCACTATAATAATCAGGATTCCAGAGCGGAAGATGGCCGGCCCGGATCATGTTGGCGACGAAATCATAGGCGGGAAAAAACCAGAAGACCGCATCCTGATCGCCAAGCGTTCGCCACCCGATCGTCTCAGGCCAAAAGAAGACCATCGGGAGGATAAACAACAAACCCAGGCTGAAGATATCAGCCTGGGTTTGACGATGCGGAATGGTCGATCTCCAGTTCAAACAGGGAACCTTTCAGACCTCTCTCGTCAGGCGCAGTGAGACATAACGAAGCTACGGAATGTGTCAATAACATTGAGACACGGTCATTGAAAATTTAGTGAACTTTTGACTGCTCAGCGGCCAATTCCATCAGCGATATTGGTCGGTTAATCCAGACGGCCCGGGGTAACGCCGGGACAGTCGGAGATCCTTTAACGAACCGTTCCGGTCTGGCAGCGTAGGCGGTTTCCAGCACTTGCTGGCGCTTGATCAGCGCTGATTCCGCCTTCCCGTAATGAACGGTGCCCGGTGACAGCAAGCCGATTCCACTGTGATAGTGCTGGCTGTTGTACCAGGTAAAGAACGAGTTCGCCCAGGCCCGGGCGTCCTGGAGAGAACCAAAACGGCCCGGGTAGTCATGCCGGTACTTCATAGTCTTGAACTGCGACTCGGAAAACGGGTTGTCGTTTGAGACCCGTGGTCTTGAGTGGCTTTTCCTGATACCGAGATCTTCCATCAGCAGTGCCAGGGGCTTTGACATCATCGAACTGCCGCGATCAGCGTGAACCGTCAGTTGACCGGGTTTGATCCGCTGTTTGGTGCAGGTCTCTTCGATAAAACGAGTCGCCAGATCGGATGATTCCCGATCAGCAATCATCCACCCGGTAATGTATCGACTGTACACGTCGATGATCACATAGAGATGATAATAGACCCCTTTGGACGGGCCCATGAGCCGGGTGATATCCCAGCTCCACAGTTGATTTGGCGCAGTCGCTACCAGCTGCGGCTTCTCATAAAGTGGGTGGCGCAGCTGGTTCCGGCGCTCACGAACCTGCCTGTTGCGGCCCATAATGCGGTACATGGTCCGCCACGAACAGAGATATTTCTCTTCATCAAGCAGCGCGGCATAGACGGCACGCGGCGACTGATCGGCAAACCGCTCACTGTTGAGCGTCTCTTCCACCTGTTTGATCTCTGAATCATCCAGTGAACGGGGAGGACGCGAACGGACGTTTCTTCTGGCCGCGGGCGTAGCGTTCCGGCCCGCACGCCAG
>JBEIMN010000552.1:0-2663 GCA_040378705.1 Acidobacteriota bacterium | reverse complement strand
CCGAAACCTGTCCCGGCCGCTGCCGCCGCCGTCGGATTCGGCCCCTGCGTAAAGTTCTGCGCAAAGGAGAAGGTGATGGCAGTGTCACTGAACTGGCGGTAATTTGGACGCAAGAGCCGCGTCTCCCCGCCAAACTTCAGCGTGTGGCGCGAGAAGGTCTTCGTAAATCCGGTCAACAGCGATCCGGTGTTGTCTCCAAACTGAATCAGATCGTTGCCACCAAGCAGGTTCCCGGTACCAGCGTTGGAGACACTGAAACTGCCACCCATCCCTGACACCTGAACAGAGGGGAACGACTCCGGTATCAACAGCGGTTTGAGTGCCGCCGGCAGACCAAGCGAGGTGATGTCGAAGCCGCTGCTGTAGGCTTCACGATTATTCTCCAGTCGCGTAAAACTGAAGAGAAAATTGGCAACCAGCGTCGAACTTAAGGTCGCCGTGTAATCAAGTCCAAGGTTGCGGCGCTTGAAGACCTGCGCCCCAAAGGTTGGCGTCGCAAGGTTACCGTAAAAATTGGGCCGGCTGAGCGGTGAATTGTCGTAATTGAAGCGCCCGCTAATCCGGTGACGATCGTTCAACTGATGGTCCAGTCTTATCGAAAATGTATCCTTACCGATGCGGTTGGCCGTCGATAAGACGTAGTTGCCTGCGGCCGTGTTTGGGTTGCCCCGCGCATTGGGCTTTGGCACGAACTCGAGCATCTTCGCGAAGACCGGGTTCCAGCGATTCTTTGGTATTATGTTTCCCGGAAACTGGTCTCGCAGAAACTGGGCGGTGTTGGCTGGATTCTGGCGCGTTGTCCCCGGATCGTAAATCGGAATGACCACCCCGGCCGCGTTACGCGTCTGCGAGAAATCGCCCTCGCGCTCGAGCAGCGTCGGCACAGTGCCAATATAGGTTCCTCCCTGCGAAAACCGTACTGCCTCGTAGCTGAAGAAGAAGAAGCTCCTGTTCTTACCGTTATATTTGAGTGGTCCAAAGACCTTCTCCGGGAAATCGATCGGCCCGCCAAGCGTCGCCCCAAACTGATTGAAACGGAATGGCGGCTTCTTTACCCCGGCCCGGTTACCAAAGAAGCTGTTGGCATTGAGCACGTCATTTCGCAGGTAGTTGTAGGCAGTACCGTGAAATTTATTGGTTCCCGAACGGGTGACAATATTGAAGATGCCCCCGCCGGCTCTGCCATACTGTGCAGTAAAGTTGTTGGTCTCGACCTTGAACTCCTGAACCGCATCCGGGTTGACGAAGACGACCGGCTGATTCTGAGCGGCGGCGGTATTGGGCGCTCCATCCAGCAGGTACTCGTTCTGATTACCACGCGCACCATTGATCGAGACGAATGACTGACTGATCTGATCGACTGGCAGATCGTTGAGGCCGGCCGATGGGCGCGCACCCGGAACCAGCGCCACCAGCGAATAGGGGTTGCGACCAAGCAGCGGCAGACTCTGGATTCGCTGCTGATCGACCACCTTGCCAAGTGATGAGGTCTCCGATTCGACCGTCGCCGCGAGCACTGCCGCGACATTGATCGTCTCTGTCAGTGCCCCGGCTTCGAGGGTGTAGTCGAGGCGCAGGACCTGCTCAACCTGAAGGCTGAGACCACTCTGCTGGAGCGGCTTGAAACCATCTTTGCGGATGAAGGTTCGATACTCACCCGGCTGGAGCTGTGGAATCGTGTAGTACCCTTCCTCATTCGATGTGACCTCGCGACTCACCCCGGTATTGACGTTGGTGATCGTCACCTGAACGCCCGGAATCACGGCCCCTGTCGCGTCACTGATCTTTCCGGTCAGTGACGCACGCTGGGCGTAGGCGGAACCACAAAGAACAAGAATAAGGAATGCTACGGCCCTCAGGCCGCTGGAATTAGTGTGCATGGACGTCACTCCGATTTTTAGTATACTTCTGGTTATGAATTGTCAGGAGGTGTGCTTGCGTCATTAACGGGCCCGGGAGACTCACTGAATGTGGCGCGGAAAACGCCTCTGGTTCGGGCCTTGCCAACAGTACAGGCTCTGATTGTGGATTGAATCGGTCAGCCTGGGGGAGTCAGAATGTCCCGCCATCGATGAGCTGCCAAATTAACTGTCCGCAATCAGGGTGGCCTGGTCAATCCGGTCAGCGATTGCCGACCGATCAACTGGTTTGACGTGTTCAAGCTGTCGCGTAGTATAGCAGCACCCGGCCCTTGCTCCAATACTGGCGGGGAAAATTAGCGTGTGACAGCATTTTTTAGATGCGTGAGCAGGTCCGATACCACCAGGACTCTTATGGTGAAACACGCGGGTCTGAAGACCCGCGCCCCCAGTCTCTCCTCGCAGCGGACCGAGTGCGGCAATTGTTTGTGAGGATTGATCAAGCCATTTCGATTACTTATTTCGATGCTACCCGATTCGATGCGGTTAAAAAAGACCCAGAATTTGCAGCCCGTCAGGCCGCGCCGAGTATCTTTTTGCGCAGGAAGTCGACACATCCCGGCAGCTGAGCCACGGTCAGGCTGTGGAGCAGCAGTGGTCCCGGAAACTTATACTTGCGCAGGAGTGTAACGTAGGTGTCATAGTCCAGTTTGCCGTACCCTGCCGGCAGATGTCCGGCGTCGCCATCGTGATCGAGGTCTTTGGCGTGTGCGAGCACGATGTCTTTGCCGATGAGTGAGAATG
>JBEIMN010000551.1:0-2669 GCA_040378705.1 Acidobacteriota bacterium | reverse complement strand
ATCTTGACTGCCACGACCGGCTCGATTTCGAAGAATTCCCGCCAGAAATCGTAGCCGAGCTGTCGCCCGCCGACCGCCGGCTGCAGATAGAATCCGCAGAGCGGAATGATCGTCGCAATCTCGCGGCAGTGTGCGATCATCTCGTCCGTTGTCGCGGTACGGAGTGCGGCAAGGCTGAGCAGGCCGACCTCGTAGCCCTGATCACGGGCCAGCGCGGCTTCACTCACCGCCTGACTGGTTGGGCCGCAGACCCCTGCAATCCTGATCAGCTTTCGATGGTCCTGCTCCTCCACTTCCCGCAGCGTCTCGATCGCCAGTTGCAGCACCGGCTCAAGGAGGCCGACGTGCGGCTCCCGGATTGCAAACTGCGTCGTGTGCACCCCGACGGCAATGCCGGCTGCCCCTGCCGCGTGATAATACTTCGTCAATACCCTCTGCCGCCGCTCGTCGAGTCGACGTTCGGCCGTCAAGGCCAGCGGATGGGCCGGAATCACCCCACCGGCGAGCAGCCTCTCGCGCAGATCATTCATCGTCTTATCTCACTCTCTTCAGAAGCGCCCATCGGTCACCTCGAACCGCGTCGGTTTGGCGAGACTCCGCCCACCACTTTCAACCCAGACCGCGACCATCTCCATCAGCTCATCCAGTTTGATCCCGGGCTGCCCGAGCAGTCGATGGCACTCATCCGACCGATTGAGCAGTGCAAGATCGCGATCCTCACCCTCGAACCGGACCGTTTTTCCAAATCGTCGCCCGAAATGGAGCGCCGTCTCTCTGACTGAAACGATCTCCGGTCCGGTCACATTGAGCACTCTCGCCGGCGACTGACAGAGGTCGAGCGCCCGCAGTGCAAACGAGTTGGCGTCACCCTGCCAGATGATATTGAAATGGCCGACTTCAAGGCTGATCGGTTCCTCAGCCATCACTTTTCGTGCGATCTCCGGCAGGATCCCGTATCGCAGGTCTGTCGCATAGTTGAGCCGAAGGATCAGGGCGCGCAAACCCGCCTCACGCGAAAAGTAGTCGAAGATCCGTTCCCGTCCGAGACACGACTGCGCGTACTCGCCACGCGGATCTGTCGCGTCACTCTCCACCGATCCGCCTGAATTCCGCGACACGAAAGGATAGACGTTGCCCGTCGAGAAGGCGACGATCCGTGACCCGGCATATCGCCGCGCGACATTTGCCGGAACCATCGTATTGATCGCCCAGGTCAGATCCGGTCGACCGGCCGATCCGAACTTCCGCCCCGCCAGAAAGAGTACATTTTCGCCGTCCGGCAGCCGCTCGAGCGCCTGCCGATCGAGCAGATCGGCGACGATCGTCTCGACCCCCGCCGCCGCGATGCTCTCACGCTCCGCCGGTGAGCTGAACCGCGAAACCGCGATTACCCGCCCGGCACTATTGGCTCCCCCGGCCGCTGACCGTGCCCGCCCGATCCGCTTCGCCAGCGACGGTCCCATCTTTCCACCCGCTCCAAGGATCAGCAGGTCACCCTCCAGTCGCCGCATGAATTCGATATCCAACCGACACGGCTCCGCCAGCCGATCCTCGAGCTCATTTTCGGTGGTGATCATCTTTCGTCCACTCCTCTACTCCGGATTCAGGCCACGCCGCGGCAGGAATGTAACCGCCACCGCTCCCAGCAATGCCAGCGAGATCATCAGCGCAAACCCATTCGTGTAATCAGGGTTCTGATCCCGCAACCGCCCAACCAGCTTGGGCACCCAGGCCTCGGCCAGCCCGTCGACGACAATAATCAATCCCATGATCCGCCCCATTACCCGCAAACCGAAGAGCTCCGCCGCCATCAGCGGAATGATCATGTAATCTCCACCCATTCCAATCCCGAAGACGATTGCAAAAAGATAGATCACTCCCGGCTCATTGATGTGAAAAAGGAGCGGAATCCCCGAGGCGACCAGCAGATAGATCAGCAGCATCACAAACTTCTTCGGGTAACGATCGGCCAGCCACCCCATCAGCAGCCGTCCGATATTGCTCGTCAGCAACACGAGCGCGATCACATTCGCCGCCTTCTCCTGCCCGAAACCGCTGTCACGCGTCAGGAAGAGCTTCAGATGCTGGTTGGTCGCACCCACTGCCCCAATCGAGCAGAGACTCCCAATCGCCAGCAGGTAGAAGGGCCGACTCCGCAGTATCTGCCCAATCGGCATTGCCGGCGCTGTACTCTGCTGCCGAAACTCATCCGACCGGTCACTAATCGAGAGCGTCAACGGCAGCGCGACCACCAGCATCAGCAGCCCGAGCCAGAGCAGGGAAGTCTGCCAGCCAAAATGGCTCGTCAACCACGCCGCCAGCTTGACCGTGATCGCTCCGCCGAGCCCAATCCCCAGATAGGCGAATCCCATCGCCTTGCCACGAGACTCGCTGAACCAGCGCGAGATCAGCACCTGGTTTGGCAACGGCCCCGCACATACGTAACCCAGCGCGTTGAAGATGAAACAGGCATAGAAGAGCGGCAGCGACTCAACCTGCCCAAGCCCGATGATCGAGATCCCCCCGAAGAAGATTCCGGCGATGATCAGCCGCTTCAAACCGAAACGGTCGATGATCCACCCGGCCGCAAACCCGAAGATCGGCAGGACCAGCGTCTTACCGTAGAAATTGCCCGAAGTCACCTGTTCGCGCGACCACCCGAACTCCTT
>JBEIMN010000550.1:0-2683 GCA_040378705.1 Acidobacteriota bacterium | reverse complement strand
GTCTTCGTAGTTCTGGGGGCTTCAAACGCCGTCAACCTGACGGACGGACTTGACGGGTTGGCGATTAGTGTGACGGTAATTGCCGCCTCGGCGCTGACGACACTGACCTATGTGACCGGGCATGCGAAGTTCGCGGACTACCTTGACCTCGCGCATACTCCGGGAGTCTGGGAAGTGACGATACTTTGCGGGGCGCTGGTTGGAGCGAGCCTCGGGTTTCTCTGGTTCAACGCCCCGCAGGCAGAGGTCTTCATGGGCGATGTTGGCAGCCTCGGGATCGGCGGCGCACTCGGGACAGTCAGTGTGATCATCAAGCAGGAGCTGGTGCTGCCGATTTTGGGAGGGGTCTTCGTCCTTGAGGCACTCTCGGTCATGATCCAGGTGACGTCGTTCAAACTGACCGGGAAGCGTGTATTCAAGATGTCGCCGCTCCACCACCATTTCGAGCTGCTTGGGTGGAAGGAGCCGAAGATAGTCTTTCGCTTTCTGATCGTTGCGATTCTATTCGCGCTGCTCAGTCTGACGACGCTGAAATTACGTTAGGCAGAGTGCCGTGGGGCCCCGATGGGCCCCGATTGGCCCCGATTGGCCCCGATTGGAATAAACGCCGGGATACACGATGAACGTTGCGGGTAAACATTTTGTGGTCGTCGGGATGGCGCGAAGCGGACTGGCAGCGGCAGCTTTTCTGCACGCGCGCGGGGCGCGGGTGACGCTCAACGATGCGAAGCCGGAGGGGCAGATGGCGGAGGCCGAGCTGGCAAAGGTGGCAGGTTTGCGCGAGCTTGGAGTCGGGATCGTCACCGGCAGCCATCCGCGGGAGCTTTTCGAGACGGCCGATTGGCTGATCGTCAGTCCGGGAGTTCCGCTGTCGAGCGAGCCGTTTGGATGGGCAAGGGCGGCGGGCGTCCCGATCATCGGTGAGGTTGAGCTGGCGGCACATTTTCTGAATGGCCTGAAACAGCGGATCGTCGGAGTTACCGGAACGAATGGCAAGACGACGACGACGACGCTGATTGGAGAGATTCTTGGCAAGGGCGGGCTTCCGGTGCAGGTTGGCGGAAATATTGGTGAGCCGTTGATCTCGCTCGTCGACCGAAGCGTCGAGGGCGGCTGGATCGTCGCCGAGCTGAGCAGCTTTCAGCTCGAGGCGGTCGATCAGCTGCACGTCGCGGTTGCGGTGTTGCTCAACATAACGCCGGATCACCTTGACCGGTATGGTTCGATGGACGATTACGCGGCGGCGAAGGCCAACATCTTCCGGAACCAGGGGCCGGGTGATGTTGCGGTGCTCAACGCCGATGACCAGCGGGTTGCGGGAATGGCCGGGCTGACTGGTGCAGATATCTTCTGGTTCAGTCTGGCAGGCGAACTGCCAGAGGGGATCTTCCTTCGCGGTGACGAGATCGTCCTTCGCCGTCAGAATCTGGATGAGACTCTGCTCTTGCGCAACGAGATTCCGCTCAAGGGAGCCCACAACCTCGAGAATGTTATGGCCGCGCTGGCGGTTGGAATGGTCTGCGGTGTCACTCCGGAGTCGATGCGCCGAACGGTGCTTGAATTCAGGGCGGTCGAGCATCGGCTCGAATTTGCCGGCGAGATTGGCGGTGTCAGCTTCTACAACGATTCGAAGGCGACCAATGTTGACGCGGCAATCAAGTCGCTTGAGGCCTTCCCGGGTGGGATCACGGTCATCCTTGGCGGCAAGGACAAGGGCAGTGACTTCACGCCGCTCCGGTCACTGGTCGAGACTCGCTGCCGGCGGGTGATTCTGATCGGTGCCGCCGCTGACAAGATCGCGGTCGCCCTTGCCGGAACGGTGCCAATTTTACGCGTGGCTTCGATGGAGGAGGCAGTTCGGCTTGGCCGCGAGCATTGCCAGGCTGGCGATACGGTCCTGCTTGCCCCGGCCTGCGCCAGTTTCGACATGTTTGACAATTACGAACACCGCGGACGCGTCTTCAAGGAGGCTGTCCGCGCACTCATTTCTTCAGCCGATCAGTAATTGACGGCGGATCTGACCTCCGGCATCTGGCTGAAGGCCCGAGAGTCCCGAAGAGTCCCGAAGAGTAGTGATAACGAGAGGCGAAAGCACCATGGCTGGTAAGAAGAGAATCTCGGTCAGAGAATCGGTCGAGGCCCTTCGCTGGGATATCTGGATCGCGGTCACAGCGGTTGGCCTGGTGCTTTTTGGCGTCAACATGGTCTACAGCGCGTCGGCCGGCTTCAAGTCACCGGAACGGTTTCTGACGACACAGCTTGTCGCAGCACTAATCGGCCTGCTCGCCATGGTCGTTCTGCGTCAGGTCGATTATCACCGCTATGCCAATCCGTTCTTCGTCTACGGAACTCTCCTGATCTGCGTGGTGCTGCTCGGAATGGTCTTCCTCTTCAAAGAGGTCAATGGGGCACATCGTTGGATCAACCTGGTGGGCTTGTCGATCCAGCCGTCAGAGTTCACCAAGGTGGCACTGATCATCTTCCTCGGCTGGTTTCTGGCCCATCGCGAAAAGGAGGGGGTGATCGATCAGTTCTGGCCGACGATTGCGCCAGGTCTGCTCATCCTTATTCTGCTCATCGGATTGATCCTGAAGGAGCCGGATCTGGGAACAGCGGGAGTCCTGTTAGTGATCTTTACGACGATGATGATTGTTGCCGGTGCATCGCTGCGGACGCTGCTCAG
>JBEIMN010000549.1:0-2684 GCA_040378705.1 Acidobacteriota bacterium | reverse complement strand
CGATGGAGCCGGTGGCGGCCGTCGCCGAGTACAGGGATGGCCGGGTCGTCTGCCACGCCAATACACAGAATCCACAGGCGGTTCAGGACACGGTCGCCCAGGCCCTCGGCATCGACAAGAAGAATGTCGAATGCCACGTCACGCTGCTCGGCGGTGGTTTTGGTCGCAAGTCGAAGCCCGACTATGTCGCCGAGGCGGCACTGCTCTCAAAAGCGGTCGGCAAACCGGTCAAGGTGACCTGGAGCCGCGAAGACGACATCCGCTTCGACTATTACCACACCGTCGCCGCAATGTACCTGAAAGCCTCGATCGGCGAAAAGGGCAGGCCAAACGCCTGGCTCCAGCGCGTCGCCTACCCGTCGATCGGAACGACCTTCAACCCGGCAGCAACCCACGCCGAGGCGTTCGAGATGATGATGGGCTGGAATGACGTCCCATTCGACATCCCTAATCATCGTGCTGAGAACGGTCCGGCGAAGAACCACGTCCGCATCGGCTGGCTCCGCTCGGTCGCCAACATCTACCAGGCCTTCGCCGTCCATTCGTTCATCGACGAGCTGGCCCATCTGGCCAGGCGTGACTCGGTCGAATACCTGCTCGATGTGCTGGGCGCGCCGCGGGTTGTCGCCCTCGACAAAGACTACATCAACCACGGTAAGCCGCAGGATCAGTATCCGCTCGATATCGGCCGGATGCGGACCGTGGTCGAACTGGCAGCCGAGAAGTCCGGCTGGGCAAAGAAGAAGCCGGTCGCCGGGCGGGCGCTCGGGATTGCCGCCCACCGCAGCTTCCTGACCTATGTCGCGGCCGCCGTTGAGGTCGAGGTCGATAAGACCGGCCGGGTAACCATTCCGCGCATCGACATCGCCGTCGATGCCGGGACGATCATCAACCCGGACCGTGTCCGCTCACAATTCGAGGGAGCGGCCGTCTTCGGCACGAGCATCGCCCTCATGAGCGGAATCACCGCGAAGAATGGCGTCATCGAGCAGTCCAACTTCCACGACTACCGTGTCGCACGGATCAACGAAGCGCCCTATCAGGTCAATGTCCACGTCGTCAACAGCACTGCTCCACCAGCCGGCGTTGGCGAGCCGGGCGTCCCCCCGGTCATCCCGGCGATCTGTAATGCCATCGCCGCCGCAACCGGCAAACGCATCCGCGAATTGCCGGTCGGCCGCCAGCTCGGATAGAGCCGGGCGCTCTGATCGATATTCCGGCAATAAAATGGAGGGCAGGAACAAGGCGAAACCTTGTTTCCGCCCTCCATTTTTCTGCCAGATTCCGATTTCGACAGGAGAACAGCTGGCAGGAAACGACCTCCATACCGACAATTGGACGCTGGCATGATCCAAGGATCAGGCCAAAAATCAGGCAGAGGTCGACATCGTGCTGGATTCGGAGGCCAGAATCTGCGGCGTCGAGGTCAAGGCGTCCTCCAGCGTCACGAGTGATGACTTCCGCGGCCTCCGCCGCCTCGCGGAAGCGGCAGGGGCGAAATTTGCAGCCGGCGTGGTCCTCTATGATGGAGAGGCGATCGTGCGATTTGGCGACCGACTCTTTGCGGTGCCGGTCTCACAATTGTGGAGTGGTGACCGAAGGTGAAATGGGGATGATGAATAAGGATGATCACTTCCCGGCCACCCTCCGCGATCTTTGTGCTCATACCATCGGACTTTTGTGTGGGTAAGATGAAGAGTTATCGGGATAAAGTGGCGGCTTTACTGGGGGCGCGGGTCTTCAGACCCGCATGGTTCCCCGAAAGAGTCCTGGTCGTATCAGTACTGCAAAAGTGGGGTAAACTCGAAATCTGCTGCTGATATCGATCGACGGCCAATAATCCTTCAGAACATATGAATCTTCTATTCAGTTGTCGCGGGATCTGTCGACTTGTCATACTGGGAGCGAGAGGAAAAGACATGCGGGTCTGAAGACCCGCGCCCCCAGTCAGGATCTGGGGTGGTTCACGAACCGCCCCTACACCGGCCCCTGCCTTCGCGTGAGGTATCAGAAATGACCATCTCGCCTGGAATTGAGAGAAGCCTCCCGGAGCAGGATCGATCTGGTGAAGGAGAGAAACTGATCGAGGTGCTGCTCGATGACGGAAATGACTATCGGCAACTGAAGCGTCTGGTATTCGTGAACCGCAATGTTGCGGAACCCAACCATGCGTTTCATATCTTCCGCCAGTGGCTGGTCAATCCAGCCGGCCTGCGCCAGGAGGGTAAAGATGTCGCGCGAGCTTTGTGGAACGCCCAGCCTCTCCCGTCGCACCAGGTATTGCCCCATATCAAGCGCCGCCTCACAGGCGCGCTGAATATTCAGGATCGCCGCATCCTGTCGAGTATGACTGCGGCTGAACGTCGCCTCATCGCCGCCATACTCCTCACGGATCCGGGTGATGCTGCGCTCGATCGTCGCCGTCTTGTTGATTAGAAGATCATCGGCCATAGACGCTGCCCCGTTGCATGATGTCGTCAATCAGACCGGCACGGGCCTCGTCGAGAGAGGTCTTCTGATTGAGGACCATCGCCTCGTAGAGATCCGCCCGGAAGTCCTTCTTCCACCAGCGCTCACCGGTGGTGATGATCTGGTACTGCATGACCGTTGAAGCGGTGCGGAAATCGACCAGATCAACGTCGCAGTTGACGATCTCAGATAGCTCCCCCGCCAGATGAAAGAGG
>JBEIMN010000548.1:0-2696 GCA_040378705.1 Acidobacteriota bacterium | reverse complement strand
ATCTTATCGAGAACGGCCCGATCGTAATCACCGGTATTGAAGGCGTCAAAATCGAACGACTCGACCGCCTCTGCCTTCCAGAGCCGCAATTGATTGGTCATGCCGACGTGATAGCCGGGGATTGGAGTATCGTAAGCGACCCCCTTGACCATTCGTTCCGGAATCCACCGGACACGATATTTGAAATCGGAATCGTAGTAGCTTTCAGTCCGGCCGCCAAACTGCACATAGTAATTGATCTCGGGGCGCGGAATCTCCCACGGGTTTCCAAACTGGAGCCACTTATCGGTACGCTCTATCTGCCAGCCATCGCGAAGCTGCTGATCAAAGATTCCGAATTCGTAACGGATGCCATAGCCGGTTGCCGGAACTTCGAGCGTCGTCATGGAATCGAGGTAGCAGGCGGCGAGCCTTCCAAGTCCACCGTTTCCGAGCCCTGGCTCCTCTTCCTGATCCTCGAGCTTGTCGAGGCTGAGTCCGAGGTTCTCGACCGCCTTGCGGGCCTCGTCGTATATTCCAAGGTTGATCAGGTTGTTGCCGAGCTGCGGCCCCATCAGAAATTCAGCCGAGAGGTAGCTGACCATCTTCGCGCGCTGGCGAACCATTCGCCTCGCAGTCCGGACCCAGCGATCAAGCATCCGATCCCTGACCGTCAGGGCAAGCGCCATATACCAGTGATGACTGGTCGCAAATTCCGGGAGCCGACCCTGCGTGTAGAACAGGTTATCGACAATCGCCCGCTGGAGTGTTTCGACTTTCAGTCCAGTCCGGATATCCTCACCGCTCGAGGAGTCAGAACCGGGGTGATTGGCGTCGTCTTCTGGATGTATCAATGACATTGCTTTATTTCCGGAGATTGTGGTGGCGACGACAAATCAGATCTCGTCCATCCCCATCCAGCTGCCTGGGCGGGTTAGGGGCGTGAGTGGCTCTTGAGCTGCAATTCTGGCTGTTTGGGCCAGCAGTGAGAACCATTCATCGATCGTGTCGGCAACGATAAGAAGTTGACGGTGGGCGGGGGAGACGAATCCCTCCCTGACCGCGTGTTCGACCATGTTGAGAAGTGGATCGAAGTAGTGATCGACATTGAGTAGTCCGATCGGCTTGCGATGGATCCCAAGCTGGGCCCAGGTCAGGATCTCGAAGAGCTCGTCAAAGGTTCCCATTCCACCCGGGAGGGCAAGAAAAGCATCCGCGAGGTCGGCCATACGCGCTTTTCGCTCGTGCATGGTGCCTACGACTTCGAGTTGTGTCAGGGCGGGATGAGCAACCTCTTTCGAGGCAAGTCCGTTGGGGATCACGCCGTAAGCTTCGCCACCGGCGGCAAGGACGGCGTTGGCAATGACACCCATGATTCCAATGCCGCCCCCGCCATAGACGAGGGCGATTTGGCGGGCGGCCATCTCCTGTCCAAGCTCGATCGCGACATCGCGATAGCGTGGCCGACTCCCCGGGCTCGATCCGCAAAAGACGCAGATCCGATCGATTTTAAGGTGCTCACTCATGTCTTTTCAGCTCAAGTCTGGCGATCGATTCAAGGTGAACCTCGTCCGGTCCATCGGCGAGACGAAGGGTTCGGGCCGCCGCCCAATCGGCGGCAAGATGAAAGTCTGCACTGACGCCAGCCGCGCCATGAACCTGTATGGCACGATCGATCACACGCTGTGCCATCGCCGGCGCCACTACCTTGATCATGGCAATCTCCTGACGCGCCGCCTTATTGCCAATGGTATCCATCATCCGCGCAGCTTTCAAGACCAGCAGTCGCGCCTGGTCGATCTCGATCCGTGATAGTGCGATATCGTGACGGATCGAGCCCATCGCGGCGAGCGGTCGACCAAAGGCGACTCGTGACGCGGCGCGACGGCACATCGATTCAAGCGCTCGTTCAGCGAGGCCGATCAGCCGCATGCAATGATGAATGCGCCCCGGGCCGAGGCGTCCCTGCGCAATCTCAAAGCCACGCCCCTCTCCGAGCAGAATATTGGCGACTGGCACACGGACCCGTTCAAAGGTCATCTCGGCGTGGCCGTGTGGCGCATCATCGTAACCGAAGATGCCGAGCTGCCGCTTCACCGTCACCCCCGGTGCATCGAGCGGAACAAGGATCATCGATTGCTGGAGGTGACGCGGTGCGGATGGTGCTGTTCTTCCCATAAATATCGCGACGCGGCAGCGCGGATCTCCGGCGCCGGAAGTCCACCACTTGCGCCCGTCGATCACGTAATGGTCTCCGTCGCGGACGATCGAAGCCTCGATGTTGGTCGCATCCGAGGAGGCGACATCCGGTTCAGTCATCGCGAAGCAGGAACGGATCAGGCCATCGAGCAGCGGCTCCAACCAGCGCTCTTTCTGCTCCGGGCTGCCGTACCTGACAAGTACTTCCATGTTTCCGGTATCGGGCGCCGAGCAGTTGAAGACCTCTGGCGCCCACGTGACACGCCCCATGACTTCACACAATGGCGCGTACTCATGATTTGTCAGCCCCGGGCCATACTCGCTCTCCGGCAGAAAGAGATTCCAGAGCCCCGCTTCACGGGCGCGGGTCTTCAGCTCCTCGACAATTGGCAGAACCTTCCACCGTTCCCCCTCCCCGACCTGTTGACGATATGTCGACTCATTTGGATAAATAAAGTCGGCCATGAATTGCGTCAGCCGGCGGTGGAGGTGCATTGCCCGTTCGGGGAGTTCAGGAT
>JBEIMN010000547.1:0-2700 GCA_040378705.1 Acidobacteriota bacterium | reverse complement strand
GCCTACTTTTTCCATGATGAAGTTCGAAAGATGATCGACTGGCTGGGCGGGAATATTTTCGAAATTCTTCTTGCAGTGCTGATCGCACTGGCCATTTTTCTGATAATACGGTGGTATTTCAAGCGTCTTCGCGTTGACTCATCGGCCTCAGCGTGAGTTTGGAGCCGGACCTCGTTTTCGGATTGACAAACATGAAACATTTTCTTCTGGGAATTGGTGGAATGCTGAAGACGGTGCAGGCGGCACTCGTCGGTCTGGGAGCGATCGGGATAGTGCTGATCGCCTTTCTCGATGCCGGGATGATCCCTCTGCCGGGCGGGCCCGACGCAGTTGTCATGACCCTCTCGCATCTCAACCACTCGCTCATGCCGCTCTATGTTGCCGCCGCAATCATCGGCTCTACCTTCGGCTGCCTCCTCCCCTACTACCTTGGACAGCGAACGGGTAAAACCGCTCTGCGCCGTTTCGATCCGGTGAAGATTGCACGCGTCTCGCAGCTTATGGATCGCTACGACCTCTGGACCGTCGTCGTCGGCGCCGTTCTGCCACCACCTTTCCCGTTCAAGCTATTCCTTATCACTGCTGGTGTCTTCCGGATGAACGTCTGGCGGTTTCTGATCGCCATTGCCATCGGCCGCACTATTCGCTATTCGCTCGAAGGCTGGATGGCGGTCAGATATGGCGAACATGCCGCAGACCTGTTCAAACAGCACTACCCGAAGATCGGGCTCGCACTTGCTGCTTCAATCCTTGGTATTTTCCTCGTCAAAACCTTCTTCCGTCCGCGAAGTCGCGAAGCCGTCTGATAATTTTTTGTGACGCTTAAACCGGGAGCTGCCGACCAGATGGTCCGCGTTCCCGGATACTCATCCGCCGCATCTCCCAATCAAATACAATTTAGACTAATTCTGACCGCTTTCCTGCCAGTGACTCATCGGTAAACAACCTATTGAAGGATTTGTCAGACGTGTAAAACAATTTTGAAATAGATATTTAGCTTTATTGCAAAAAAATAGGCTTGAAATTGTTCTCTGAAGGCGTATGATACCAATGTTTACAAAGTGTAAGTTTATTATTTTTCTAAATTAGCCAGTCTGACTTTGCCAGTCCAGATTGGCCGGGGAAGTGAGCAATTATTTCTTAAATTTGTGAATCAGGGCAGCGTTTATGAAACGCGATTGAAGTCGACAATTTAACTTCAGACAGAATGAGACTGATATTCGATCAAGGAGAAATCGATAAAAAGGAGAAATCGATAAATATGATGAAAATGAAAATAAAGACGATGAAAAAGCTGACGACGATGTTCCTCGGAGTGGCGATCATTGCGACCTCGCTGGCCTCGATGCCGGGGGTGAGTGCGCAGCAGCAGGGTGAGCCGACGCGGAATCAGTATTGGTGGCCCGACAAGCTGGATCTCTCCCCATTGCGGAAGAACGGGGCGGAGTCGAATCCGTTGGGTGAGAAGTTTGACTATGCGAAGGAGTTCGCGACGCTCGATTTGAAGGCGGTCAAGGCGGACATCGCGAAGGTGTTGACGACCTCGCAGGATTGGTGGCCGGCCGATTATGGCAATTACGGCCCGTTCTTCATCCGGATGGCCTGGCACAGTGCCGGAACTTATCGCGTCACGGATGGGCGTGGTGGATCGGATGGCGGACAGTTGCGGTTTGAGCCGTTGAACAGCTGGCCTGACAACACGAATCTTGATAAGGCGCGTCGGCTGCTCTGGCCGGTCAAGCAGAAATACGGTCGGAAGCTCTCGTGGGGAGATCTGATGGTTCTGACCGGGAATGTCTCGCTGGAGGCGATGGGGTTCAAGACGTTCGGGTTTGCTGGTGGCCGCGCCGACGACTGGGAGCCGGAGATGGTCAACTGGGGAACCGAGAAGAAGTGGCTGGCGGATCAGCGCTACAGTGGCGACCGCAAGTTGGCGAATCCGCTCGCAGCGGTCCAGATGGGACTGATCTACGTCAATCCGGAGGGGCCGAACGGCAAGCCTGATCCGCTGGCGGCGGCCCGCGACATTCGCGAGACGTTCGGGCGGATGGCGATGAACGACGAAGAGACGGTGGCGTTGATCGCCGGTGGTCACACCTTTGGTAAGGCGCACGGGGCATATGATCCGGGCAAGTGTGTCGGTGTCGATCCGGCCGCAGCAGGAATTGAGAAGCAGGGGATTGGCTGGGAGAATAAGTGTGGCCGTGGCAACGCCGGCGACACGGTTACGAGCGGTCTTGAGGGCGCCTGGTCCTCACGCCCCACGAAGTGGACTTCGGAGTACCTTCAGAACCTGTTCGCGTATGACTGGGTCATGACCAAGAGTCCGGCCGGTGCGACGCAGTGGGTTCCGGCCAATGGCCAGGCGGCAAATACGGTTCCGGATGCACACGATGCGGCGAAGAAGCACGCGCCGATTATGTTTACTACCGATCTGGCAATGAAGCTCGATCCGAGCTACAGCAAGATCTCGAAGCGGTTTGTCGACAATCCGGAAGAGTATCGGCTGGCCTTTGCGAAGGCCTGGTTCAAGCTGACCCATCGTGACCTTGGTCCGCGGGCGCGTTACGTTGGGGCGGAGGTTCCGGCCGAAGATCTGATCTGGCAGGATCCGCTGCCGAAGGCGACATCGAAGGCCATCGACGCGAAGGATACTTCGGCACTCAAGGCGAAGATTATTGGCTCTGGGCTGACTGTTTC
>JBEIMN010000546.1:0-2712 GCA_040378705.1 Acidobacteriota bacterium | reverse complement strand
TGTCGAGCTCGACGAGCACGGCCACATCCGCTTCGCCGAGGTCGATCTCGGGCGTAAGATTAAGGTCGAGATCGAGGGCCGCTTCCGCCAGCGCGACATCAGGCTCAATGTCAGCAACAAGAATGTCGGCTATGAGCTGCGCTGCTGCGATCCGATTCCGTTCGACATGGCCTACTGTCGCGAACTCGGCAATGCCGCGATCCGCTTTCTGATCAATGGCGGCAGTGGAGCCATGGTCAGCGTCCAGAATGGTGCGCTCGTGCCGATGCTCCTGTCGGATTTTCGCGACCCGCAGACCGGCAAGATCCGCGTCCGCAACGTCGATATCAACAGCGAGACCTATCGTGCCGCACGTCAGTACATGCTCCGCCTCGATTATACAGACTTCGAGAAGGCAGGATGGACACAGAAGCTGGCGCAGGCTGCCAATCTCAGCGTCGAGACGTTGAAGGAGCGGTTCAGTTAAGGATCAGAAAAGAGACAAGGGTTGGGTAACGTTATGACGATTAAAAAAATAGGCATTCTGGTGGGGGGCGGTCCGGCGCCCGGTCTCAACGACGCAGTGGCGGCGGCAACTCTCCATGCGCTCGATCTTGGGCTGACGCCGGTTGGTTTCAATGACGGATTCGAATGGCTCGCGCAGCGCTACACCGACGAGCAGAAGGAGTTGACGCGCGAAGATGTCGCCAACATCCATCTCGATGGCGGCTGCATTCTTGGCACTTCACGGACCGACATTGCTCGCGATCCGGTTGCGCTTGAGAACACGCTTGCCGCGCTCGGCAAGCTTAAAATCGACGCCTTGATCACCATTGGTGGTGACGATCTCGTCGCGAGCTCGATTGCGATCGAACAGCAGTCGGGAGGAGCGATCAAGGTCGTGCAGATCCCCAAGAGCATCGACAACGATCTTGCGCTGTCGCCGCAGTTGACCACACTTGGCTACGAGTCGGCCCGCCACGTCGGCGTCGGCATTGTCGAGAGCCTGATGGAGGATTCGCGGACGACGGGGCGCTGGTTCATTGCCGTCACGATGGGGCGTCCGACCGGACACTTGACGCTCGGCATTGGCGCGGCCGCCAGTGCGACCTGCACCATTATTCCGGAGGAGTTTGGCGAACGACTGACGCTTGGCGAGGTTGGCCGGATCATCGAGGGGTCGATTCTCAAACGACTGGCGAGCGGCAAGAGCCATGGCGTCGCGCTCGTCTCAGAGGCGATTGTCGAGCTCTTCAGCCCGGAAGAGCTGACCGAGTTGCAGGATGTCGATCGTGACGCACAGGGCCGTGTTCGCGTCGCCGAGATCGATCTTGGTCGACGGATCAAGACCGAGGTCCAGTCACGGCTCGAAAAGCGCGGGCTCAAGGTGACGATCGTCGACAAGACCATCGGCTATGAGCTGCGATGCGCACCGCCGATCCCGATCGATGCCGAACATGCGCGCGATCTTGGCTATGCCGCAGTCAGCTTCCTCCACGCCGGTGGATCAGGTGCCCTGATCACCATGCAGAATGGGGCGTTTTCGCCGATTCCACTCGGGGAGATGGTCGATGCCGACGGGCATGGTAAATTACGAGCAGTCGATGTTCGTTCCGAAAGTTATCACGTCGCACGCGATTACATGGTTCGAATCGAAGCGAAGGATCTCAATGACGCTGAACTCGTCGGAAAACTAGCGGCGGCGGCCAAGTCGAATATCGACGAAATCCGCGCCACATTTGCCTGATTCACTACATCGAGGGGGAAATAAATGAGAAAAGGATTGGTTATTCTGTTCGCTCTGCTGACACTGGGAATGGCTGTCTCTTCAAATGATCGTGTCAATGCCCAGGGAGAGGCCGCGCGCGCCGTGGCGGTCCTCAACCCGACCGAGAACAGTCAGGTGCGTGGTCTTGTCACCTTCACACGGGTCGGAAGCGAGATCAGGGTTGTCGCCGATGTCACCGGTCTGACACCCGGAAAGCATGGCTTTCACATCCACGAATTTGGTGATTGCAGCGCCAAGGATGGCACTTCGGCCGGGGGCCACTTCAACCCGGCGACTCATCCGCATGGCGCTCCGACCGATGCCCAGCGCCACGTCGGCGATCTTGGCAACCTCGAAGCGGGCGCGGATGGCAAGGCACATCTTGAATGGGCGGACTCGAAGCTTGCGCTTGGCGGTTCGTCGTCGATCATTGGTCGCGGTGTCATCGTCCACGCCAGCGTCGATGATCTCAAGACCCAGCCAACCGGCAACGCCGGAGCACGGCTTGCCTGTGGCTCGATTGGCGTCGCGAAGTAGACGGTTCTTCATCTTCACCTTTAATTCAGGCCAGTTGGCCCCAGCTGGCCAGCTGGCAGGCGGGAGCGGGCGGCTTACGGGTCGTCCACTCCCGCTGAATCTCTTCAGTTAGTACCCTCCTAATCCTTCACTGATAATTTTTTCATTTTTGTTGCCAATATTTCCGGGAGAGTGAGCCGGATTGTCTCTCATTTACGCCTAGTCAAATGAGAGCACAATTCTGCAGTTTTATCTCTGCAGTTTTATCGGATGCCCGGGTATTGACGATTCTCCCGGTAATCTCAAATTTTGGCTGACCGATCTTCCCGAATATTCCAATTCAATGAAAATGAACTCAATGAAGATGAACCAACTGAAGATAAATTCACTGAAAATGATCTGCGCTTCGGGATCTTCCGCAATCGGAGTCCGGCGTCTGATTACACTGG
>JBEIMN010000545.1:0-2720 GCA_040378705.1 Acidobacteriota bacterium | reverse complement strand
GTTGTGGTTATGCTGGATTGGGTTATCTGGAATGTTCGGGTTATGATCAGCGTGGGGGCCTGATTCTTTTAAACCCTTAAAACCCCTTAAATATTTGAGTATGGGGAGAGGTTATTTATGAAGATTTTGACGGCTGAGCAGATGAGGCGGATCGATGAGTTGACGGTGGAGCGTTGTGCCATTCCATATCTGACATTGATGGAGACGGCTGGGAGCCGTGTGGTTGAGGCAATCCTCGGGCAGTTTTCCGGCCGAAAGTTTGAGCGGTTCGTCATCATTTGCGGGAAGGGTAATAATGGTGGTGATGGTGCAGTAGTCGCGCGGCAACTCTGGTTGCGGAAGTCTGGGTTGATTGAGGTATGTTTGGTTGGATCAATTGACGAGATGAGGGGGGCCGCCCGAACGAACATGGAGATCGTGCGCAATTTGGCTGGTATGGATCAGTCGCTTCGATTCAGGGAGTTGTGTGATGGAGGTGGGGAATTGGAGAGTCGACCGGGTCGACTGGATGGGATGGTAGTTGTCGATGCAATCCTGGGAACGGGAATGACCCGTCCGGCGGAAGGTGCAGTTGCCGTGGCGATCGGGTCGATCAATCGGATGAAGAAGGCGGGGGCGACCGTTGTTTCGGTCGATCTTCCATCCGGGGTAGCATCGGATGAGGGGCAATTTATTGGACTTCACGTCGTGGCTGATCTGACAGTGACCTTTACAGCACCGAAGATTGGCAATCTAATCAACCCGGCGGCAGAAGCGAATGGTCGGCTGGTGATCGCCTCGATTGGTACGCCCGAATCCTTAATTGGGGAGGAGGCGAGTTGGTCGGGTGGTATGGCGGGGATGGAGTTGATCGAAGAGTGTCAGGTCCGTGACTGGTTGGAGAGTTCAAGACGTGGATCGATGGCCCACAAAGGGGTGATGGGCAGTGTGCTGCTGCTTGCAGGTTCGTCAGGAAAGACAGGTGCTGCCGCGCTCGCATCGGGGGCGGTGCTAAGGGCCGGGGCTGGTCTGGTGACAGTGGCGACACCGGCAACGGCCTTACCCCTGCTGGTGGCACAGGCTGATAGCGAGGTGATGACCGAGCCACTGGTTGAGACTGTCGGTGGGGCGGTGGGCGTCGATGCATTCGAGACGATAGCTCGTCTGGCGTTGACGAGGGATATCCTTGCGATTGGACCCGGACTCTCATCGGGCGAGGATTCGGTACGTCAATTGGTGCGGCTGCTGGTGGAGACACGGAAACTGCCGCTGGTAATCGACGCTGACGGTCTGAACGCTCTCGCACCCTGGCCGGCGGAACTGAAAGGGTCTGACGAGTTCCCGGTCATCATAACGCCGCATCCGGGAGAGATGGCGAGGTTGATGGGAGTGAAGACGGTTGAGATCGAGGCGGACCGTGTTGGGGTGGCGAGGGATCTGGCACGTCGGCAGCACCTGATTGTCGTATTGAAGGGGGCGCGGACCTTGATTGCCGAACCGGGAGGCAGCGTCTTCGTCAATCCAACCGGGAATGCTGGAATGGCGACGGCAGGTGCGGGAGACGTCCTGACCGGAATGGTCGCCGGGTTGCTGGCCCAGCGGAGCGTCCCGGCTCTCGGGGCGGTACTTGCCGGAGTCTATCTGCACGGATTGGCTGGAGACCTTGCGGCAGCGGCGTCGGGACAGCGTTCGATGATCGCCTCGAATATTCGCGACCGGATCGGTGACGCGATCACAATGGTTGCTGGTGAGGTTGAAAAGTAGAGAGGACTTGACCCGGATTACCGATTGTGACCAGCGATCGGGATCACTGGTTTATCGGTGGTGTAACAGTAAAATATGATTCCAACAGGTGAATATCTGACACATTCGGCGGAAGAGACGTTCGAATTAGCCTACCAGATCGCAGAGTCGATTCAGGCAACGACCAACTTCCTTCTCGATGGAGACCTTGGAGCTGGCAAGACCGTCTTTGCGAAGGGGCTTGCCGCCGGGGCCGGGATCGATCCAGCCGATGTCACGAGCCCGACGTTTACGCTGATCAATCACTATGAGTCACGGCTTAAACTCTATCATCTCGATCTCTATCGACTTGGTGGCGATGAACTTGAACTTCAGTCACTCGGGATAAGTGAGATGTGTGCTGAAGAGGGGGCATTGATCGTCATTGAGTGGCCGGAAAGGCTGGGACGTGTGCGATTACCGAACGCCTATCTGGTGAAAATTATCGATGATGGCGGGGAATCGCGGAGACTTTCCATCGTCAAATACTAGTAATGGTGAATGGGGCAGTGGTGGTGGGAGAGTTGTAGAATCGGGCGACGACTGAAATTTGGCGATAGGTGAAGACACAGAAGATAGATTCTGCGCCGGATTAGTGAACGCAGAGGGTAGGGGAAATAATGAAGAGTGGGGAGACGTCCGGGGAGTTGTCGGGGAGAGGATCGGGGAGAGAGGTGGGTGGATCAGGAAAGGCTTTGCTTTCACTGGAGACTCGACTGGTAGATCTGTCCGGGTACAGGATTCCACGAGTTGGCAGGAAGACGGCGGAGAATCTGGCCGTGGAGATAGCGGCAATCAATGCGAGGCCGGAAGCTGGTGAAGCGACGGTCGAGGATCTTCTGCACTATTTGCCTCTTCGGTATGAGGACCGCTCAAACCTGACGAGGATTGCCAGCCTTGAGGATGGAATCGAGGCTTCGGTCGAACTGGTGGTGCAGGTTGGGGGGATCATTCCGCTC